>JALYXN010000348.1 GCA_030947085.1 Pseudomonadota bacterium
TCACTGCGAAGATGAAGTCGGTATGCGCCTCGGGCAGATAGGACAGCTTGAGCACGCTCGAGCCAAGCCCGACACCGGTCCATTCGCCGCGACCGATGGCCATCAGCGACTGGGTCAACTGGAAACCATCGTTGAACGGGTCCTTCCAGGGATCCATGAAGGAGGTCAGCCGTTTCATGCGATAGCTTTCACCGGTCGCCGCGATGTACAACAGCGGCATCAGCGGCAAGCCCATCAGAAACAGGAAGATCGGTCGTGCGCCGCCCAGCCAGACCATGGCGATGGTCACCGCAATCACCAGCGTCGCCGAGCCGAAATCCGGTTGCGCCAGCAGCAGCAGCACGATCACACCGGCCACCAGCACCGGCTTGAACAGGCCGACAAAGCGGGTTTCCACACTTTCCCGGTGCCGCACCAGATAACTGGCGATGTAGATCACCAGCACCAGTTTTACCGCTTCCACCGGTTGAAAGGTGGTGAACAACAAATTGAGCCAGCGGCGAGCACCGTTGATGCGCATACCCAGATGCGGCACGAACACGGCCAGCAACAAGAGGAAGGCCAGCGCCAGCAGCGGAAAGGCGAACTTCTCCAGCAGCTTGAGCTCGACGCGCATCGCCAGGCCCGCGGCCACCAGACCCAGGCTCAGGAAGATCAGGTGCTTGCGCAGAAAATAGAACTCGCCCAGATGCTGGCTGTCGGCCACTGCGATCGAGCTGGACGTCACCATCACCACGCCGATGCAGGCAAGCCCGATCAGCGCGACCAGCAACAGCAGGTCGAAACTGCCTCGCGGGCCAGTGCGGCGTTTGGCCTGATTGGTGCTGAAATCAAACATCAGCGCACCTTCAACGTGGCAAGGCCGATCAGCACCAGCACGACGCTGATGATCCAGAAACGCACGATCACACGGGGCTCTGGCCAGCCTTTCAATTCGAAGTGGTGGTGGATCGGCGCCATCCGGAACACCCGTTTTCCGGTGAGCTTGAAGCTGGCGACCTGGATCATCACCGAGGCGGTTTCCATCACGAACACGCCGCCCATCACCAGCAGCACAATCTCCTGCCGCACGATCACCGCGACACAGCCCAGCGCCGCGCCCATCGCCAGCGCGCCCACATCACCCATGAACACCTGCGCCGGATACGTGTTGAACCAGAGGAAGCCCAGGCCTGCCCCGGCCAGCGCGCCGCAGAAGATCGACAACTCGCCGGCACCGGGAATCGACGGGATGCCCAGGTATTCGGAAAACACCTTGTTGCCGGCCAGGTAGGCGAACACGCCCAACGCACCGGATACCAGCACGGTCGGCATGATCGCCAGGCCATCCAGCCCGTCGGTGAGGTTCACCGCGTTGGAGAAACCCACGATCATGAAATAGGCCAGCACCACGAAGAACAATCCCAGCGGCAGCACCACATGCTTGAACAGCGGCAGATACAGCGCAGTCTCTGCCACCGGTATCTGGAAAACGGAGTGCGGTGCCGTGTAATACAGAAACAGCGCAGCACCCAGACCAAACAGCGACTGCCAGAAATACTTCCAGCGGCCGGCCAGCCCGCGACTGTCCTTGAGCACCAGCTTGCGGTAGTCGTCGTAAAAACCGATGGCGCCGAAGGCCAGCATCACCGTCAGCACCACCCACACGTAGCGGTTGTGCAGGTCGGCCCAGAGCAGAGTGGCAACGGTGACCGAGAGCAGGATCATCACGCCGCCCATGGTCGGCGTGCCGGCCTTGACCAGATGGGTCTGCGGCCCATCGCTGCGCACCACCTGGCCCGCCTTGAGTGCGCCCAGCTTGCGGATCAGCGCCGGCCCGAACAGCAGCGACACCGCCAGCGCGGTCAAGGCCGCCATGATGGTGCGGAAGGTGATGTACTGGAACAGATGGGTCGCGGCAAAATGTCGTGCCATCCAGTCGGTCAGTTCAAGCAGCATCGGATACCCCTCCGTGGTGCTGCCCCGGGTATCGCTGGCCCTCGGCGAGCGCTGCTGCAACCCGTTCCATGCCGGCCGAACGCGAGCCCTTGATCAGGCAGGTGACCCCGGCATGGAGCTGCGTTTTCAGCACGTCGATCAACGCGCCCTTGTCGTCGAAATGCGCGCCGTGGGCACCGAATGCCGCCACCGTCGCGGTACCCAACGGGCCCACCGCGAACAGACGATCGATCCCGCGCTCGCGGGCCAGTGCACCGATTTGTGCATGCAACTCGCTGGCGTCCGCACCAAGCTCGGCCATGTCACCGAGCACCAGCCAGCGCTCGCCCTCGGCA
>JALYXN010000382.1 GCA_030947085.1 Pseudomonadota bacterium
GGCCGCGACAGCGCGGCCCACGGCGGGTTGCCGCGTCTGCAGCCAGCCCAGCGCCTTCTCGAAGTCGCGCATGCCCTCCAGCGGATGCATGGACGCGTCGGTGACGATGCCGACCGAATGGGCGCCGGAAGCCAGTGGAATCAGCCACGCCCAGTAACCCGGACCCATGAAGTGATTGGTCGAACGCCAGCGTTCCTGTGGCGTGCAGCGCCCGTGCCAGGTGGCATCGTCGGTCCAGCGGTCGACGTCGATCCTGGCGTCCAACCGGAACCACACCGCATTGGCATGGTGGCCGTTGTCGACGGTCAGCTCCAGCCGACGGCGGATCAACGCGGCCCGGCCCGACGCATCCAGCAGCCAGCGCGTGCTGATCTGGTGTTGGCCCGAATCATCGATGAAACGCACGCTGTGCGCGGCGCCGTGCTGGCCCAGTTCAAACCCCTTGACCGTGGCGGCGTCGCGAAAGTCGATACCGCGCCGGCGCGCTTCCTCGCCCAGGAAATTCTCGAAGATGCCGCGATCGATCTGGTAACTCGGTGCCGGCAGAATCCGGCTGACGCCGATCTCGGTAGTGTTCTCAATGTCGTCGCGACCATCGGAAAAGAAATAGCGCAGGCCGAACTTGCGGATCTGCGCCTCGTCCATGTGCGCGCGTAGACCCAGCACGGTGTCGAAATAATCCGCGCCGATCTCGACCGTGGATTCGCCGACCTTGTGTGCGGCCTGCGGCAGCGGGTGACGGTTGCGCTCCAGCACCAGGATGTCCATGTCCGGGAAGGTGTTGCGCAGTTGCAGGGCCAGGCACAGGCCGGCCAGGCCGCCGCCGAGGATGACGGCTTCGTGGGTGGTATCAGTCATGGGCAGGACGGTTCACGGTCGTGGCTCAGGCCGGGCATTCGGCGGCGGTTTAGGTCCGCTGCGAACACCCTGCGAGGCAATGCAAGGGCTAAGCCGCCCATGATGACCGGTTTGCCAGCGCCGCGTCGATAGCGCTTAGTGCCAGCCCCTGAAGGTTTCCTGCGCTGTGACGCGGCTGGCTGGCAGGCGGGATCTCAGGCCGCGGCAAACAACAGCGGCAGCCGGGCCGCGCCGGTGAGATCAGTCATTCCCTCGCGCAACCCTTCACCGCCGTCGGTCGCCGCGCGCTGGACGATGGTGGCGGCCAGCCCTTCCAGCAACGCCACGTTCTGACGCAGGCGGGCGGCAAGGTCGGCGGCATCCAGTTCGTCGTGCAGGGTCGCGTTCATGTCGGCAAACCAGGGCAGCTCGCACTGATCGAGCAGGTGACGCGGATTGCGCCCGTGCGACTGCGCATGCCAGCGCTGAAAGAAGGGCTGCATGCGCGCGTTGAGCACCTGTGCGCGTTCGAGCTCCGGGCCCAGCTCGGCAAAAAAGGCCGCGTCGGCCAGCCGCTGCTGAAATACCAGCTGGCACAACACGCCCCAGTAATAGGCGTAGTCCCAGATCACCTTGATCGGCAGCACCTCGGCATTGCCCATCAGCGGGTACTGGCCCCGATACAGCTTCAGCGTGCTGTCGTAGAAGGAAAAAAACAGCCGTTCGTACAGTCGCGCATGCGGCGCCAGCGCCTTGCCGGCCCGATCGAGCCGGATCAGCTGGCAGATGTAGGTATTGCTGATCGCGATGAAATCGGTGCCCGGCGAATAGAACGGGTCGAGGAACGCGCCCGCCTCGCCGGTCAGCGCCCAGCGATCGGCACTGAACATGCGCGAGCAGCCGTAGGAATAGTCGCGGAACCAGGCGAAGTCGAGCAGCTTGTCTTCACGCGTGGAAAGCTCACGCGCGATCGCCGGCTGGTGTTCGCCCAGCCACGCCTGCGCCTTGCCGAACGAGTTCATCGATTCGATCGGATGCATGCCAGCGTCGGCCACGATGCCGATCGAATGCGCACCCGAGGACAGCGGAATCAGCCACGACCAGTAACCGGGGCCGCACAGATGGTTGGTGGAGCGCCAGCGCTCCGCTGGCGTGCAACGGCCCTGCCAATCGAGGTCATCGCACCAGCCGTCGATTTTCAGCCGGTCGTCGATGCGAAACCACACCGCATTGGCATGGTGGCCGTTGTCGCGGGTGAGATCGAGTTTGCGTCGGATCATGCCGGCCCGGCCGCTGGCATCGAGCAGCCAGCGCGAGCTCAACCCATGCGGCTCGCCGTCGGCGTCCTCGCAGCACACGCGGTGTGCTTCGCCGTGCTCGCCGAGCGTGAAACTGCGCACCTTGACGCCATCGCGAAAATCGATTCCGCGCCGGCGTGCTTCGTTGCCAAGAAAGTTCTCCAGCACGCCGCGATCGAGCTGATAGCTCGGCGTCGGCAGCACCTCGCTGGTGCCCAGCTCGGTGACGTTCTGCAGGTCGTCGCGGCGGTCGGAAAAGAAGAACCGGAAACCGAACTTGCGGATGTGTTCGTTCTCCAGATGCTGGCGCAGGCCCAGGGTTTCGGCCAGGTAATGCGCAGCGATTTCCACCGTGGATTCGCCGATCTTGTGCGCGGCCAGTGGCAGCGGATGGCCAAGGCGTTCCAGTACGACGATGTCCATGTCGGAGAATTCGCCGCGCAACTGCAGCGCCAGGCAAAGTCCGGCCAGTCCCCCGCCCAGGATGACTGCATCGTGCGTCGTTTCACTCATCGAGCTGTTCGTCCGTTGGCTGAGTTTTAATGGTAGGCCCTCCGGCGTGGTCGCGCAGTCACGATGCCCGCTTCAACCTTGGCCTGCCCCTGCCGTAGGTATCGCATCGCGCGTCGCCCGGATGGGCGCATCGTCGATGATCAACGGCGGCATACGGGAACGCTGGTAGCTGGCCACGATGTCGCCATAGTGCAGCAGGCGCCCGAAGGTATAGACCCCGATGCGGGTGACGTCAAAGACCGGCCGGAAATGGCTGTGGCGGAACGTCTCCTGGTAGCGCGAGGCGATCGGCACCGAAATCACACCGAGCTTTTTTTCGCGCGACGCAGCGATCAGGATCGCCGTCTCGAAAACGAAGTTTTCCTCCGGCAGATCGACCAGGTCCAGGGCGTCGCGCGGATACCAGCGCTGTCCGCTCTGGGTGTCGACGATGGCTTGTGCGCA
>JALYXN010000562.1 GCA_030947085.1 Pseudomonadota bacterium
CAGACGCTGCCGCAGCTGAACCATCTTCTCGCGCAGCACGGCCTGTCGCTCGGCAATGCCGAGGTCAATCAGCAGCACCGAGGCGATCGTCAGGACACCCGCAGCCACTCGCGCCCGTTACTGGCAGCGGGGGACGGCGAGGAAATCCAGGCTATCGAGCACCTGCACGTGTCCAGCGGCACGCTGAGCCTGCTCGACGCCTTCGCCTGAGGCCGGTCGGCGGCATCCTGTCGCGCGCCGGGCCGCCGCAAGGTGTTCGGCGGCTTCTCACTATTAGCCACAAGCCGCACACGCTCCGTCCGTCCGTTCAGCCCCTCCGGCGTCGCTGCCAGCGACCAAAATACCGGAGTGGGCGTCCGCACAGGTATTCGCCCGCCGAGATCGCGTCGCGGCGACCGGATGACGGGTGTCAAGAAAACGCCGCAGTCTTCTCAGGGGTGCCCGTAAACCAAGCCCCGACACTGATTGCGTGTGATGGCACGCCGCTTGCTTTTGTCCACTCAAAGCTCTGCTGCGCGGGGCGCCCCTTACCTATCCCGAATCGAGATTTTCATGGCCGACCCCGAACAAGACGATGTCATCGAGACCCCCGCAGCGGCTCCCCGGAAACGTGGGCGGTGGCTGATGATCGGCGCCGTCGTACTGCTGCTGGTCGCCGGCGCCGTCGGTTATGCGTTTACCCGGGGGCATGCCGACGGTGCCGACAAGGGCAGCAAGGTCGCGCAAAAGCATCCGGTGAGCGAGGACGTGTTGTACCTGCCGCTGGAACCGGCGTTCGTGGTGAATCTTCGTGACGCCGATTCGCTGCGCTATCTGCAGGTGGGCATCACCCTGATGACGCACGATTCCAAGGCCATCGATGCGGTCAAGGGCGCCGACCCGGTCATCCGTGACGCGCTGCTGGCGCTGTTCAGCAGCCAGAAGTACTCGGCCATGATCGATCCCGCCGAGCGCGCCCCCTTGCAGGCCAAGGCACTCGCCGCAGTGCAGAAGATCGTCCACGCGCGCATCGGCAGCAACGGCGTCTACGCGCTGTATTTCACCAGTTTTGTGATCCAGTAACCGGACGCCCTGCTCATGAGCGATCTGCTTTCCCAGGACGAAATCGATGCGCTGCTCAACGGCGTCGAGGAGGGTGCGGTGGAGACCGGCAACGACGAACCGTTGCCGCCCGACACGGTGCTTCAATACGACTTCACCCAGCAGGACCGCATCGTGCGCGGCCGACTGCCCACCCTGGAAATGGTCAACGACCGTTTCACCCGGTTCTTCCGTACCGGCATCTTCAACGTGTTGCGCAAGACCTGCGAAGTGTCCGTGCTGGGCGTGAAAATGGTGAAGTTCAACGAGTATGTGCACAGCCTCACGCTGCCGAGCAATATGAACCTGGTGCGGATCAAACCGCTGCGCGGTATCGCGCTGGTGGTGTTCGAACCACGGCTGGTGTTCACCGTGATCGACAATTTCTTCGGTGGTGATGGCCGCTACCACGCGCGTATCGAGGGTCGCGATTTCACCAGCACCGAGAGCCGCGTGATCCAGATCATGCTGGCCGAACTGTTCACCGCGATGACCGAGGCGTGGGCACCGGTGCTGGAGCTGGAATTCAACTACCAGAGCTCGGAGATCAACCCGCAGTTCGCCAACATCGTGAGCCCGACCGAGACCGTGGTGGTTTCACGCTTCCACGTCGAGCTGGACGGCGGTGGCGGCGAAGTCCACCTGACCATCCCCTACGCGATGATCGAGCCCATTCGCACCTTGCTCGATGCCGGCGTGCAGAGTGATCGCGCCGACCGCGACGGACGCTGGGCCGAGACGCTGCAGGATGAGGTGCTGGACGCTGAAGTGGAGCTCAGTTCCTTGCTGCTCGAGGCGCAGCTCAGTATCGGTGAATTCCTGCGCCTGCGTCCCGGCGACATCATCCCGGTGCAGTTGCCCGAACTGGCGACTGTCTATGCCGAGGATGTACCCGTTTTCCGCGGCCGCTATGGCCAGTCCAATGGCCGCAACGCCGTACGTTTCCATACCCAGGCCGGCCGACGCGAAAGGCGTTCGGCGGGCGAACATTCCACCGAGAAGAAACCCGTATGAGCCAGCCCACTGAAGGTGCTTTCGCAGAAACCACCGATCGCGTCGAATTGGATACCCTCAATGGCGCGTCGGTCGAGGGTGGTGAAGTCAACCTCGACATGATTCTCGATGTGCCGGTAACGCTGGCGATGGAAGTCGGCCGCACCCGCATCAGCATCCGCAACCTGTTGCAGCTGAACCAGGGTTCGGTGGTCGAGCTGGATCGCTCCGCCGGCGAGCCGCTGGACGTCTTCGTCAACGGCACCCTGGTCGCGCATGGCGAGGTCGTGGTGATCAACGAGAAGTTCGGCATCCGCCTGACCGACGTGATCAGCCCGGCTGAGCGCGTGCGCAAGTTGCGCTGATCATGCTGGCCCTGATGGTTGTGGCGCCCGGTATCGCCACACCCGACATTAACGTCGGCGGCGAACTGTTGCGCGTGATCCTGAGCCTGGTCGGCATTATCGTATTGATCCTCGCTGCCGGCTGGTTGACTCGTCGGCTGCGGGCGAACAGCGGCACCGGCGGCCGACGCATTCGCTGTGTGGAAACCTTCGCGGTGGGTACGAAAGATCGGCTGCTGCTGGTGAATGCCGATGGCCAGCGCCTGCTGATCGGCGTCGGGCAGAGCGGCATGCGCACCCTGCACGTCTACGAAGGCGCCGAACCGGCAGCGCTTGAGGTTACGCCGCCGGCTAGCCCGGTTCCCGGCTTTGCCGAGCTGCTGGCGCGTTGGAAGCGTAAGCCATGAGCTGCACGAACACGCGCCGGCGCAGCGGGCTCCGTTTGTTGGCGATCGCGTTGTGGTTGTTGCCGTTGTTGATGTGCGTGGCACCAGCGGCGATGGCGGCCACGCCGACACCGGCAGTAGTGGCGACCACGCCGGCTCCCGCAGCGCTGACGATGCCTTCGCTGCCGGCATCGGGGGCGGGCATTCCCGTATTGTCGATGCATAACGCCGCTGGCGGTGCGCAGAACTGGACGCTGTCGCTGCAGGTCGTGGCCTTGATGACGGTGCTGACGATGTTGCCGGCCATCGTGCTCATGATGACCTCGTTCACCCGGATCATCATCGTGCTGAGCTTCCTGCGTCAGGCGCTGGGCACGCAGTCCACGCCGCCCAACCAGGTGTTGCTGGGGCTAGCGCTGTTTCTCACCCTGTTCGTGATGTCGCCCGTGCTCACCCGCAGTTATAACGACGGCGTCAAGCCGTACATGGATGGCACGCTCACCGCTGAGCAGGCCTTGCC
>JALYXN010000447.1 GCA_030947085.1 Pseudomonadota bacterium
TCGGCTGCTACTGGCATGTCGAACAGGGCGGCCTTGATGGTATTCCCTTGCCCTCCGTGCTCTCAGTCACGCCCTCGCGGTATCGTTCCGGCGACTTGAAGCCGGCGCGGGAAGTGCAGTTGATGCCAGGCCCGCCCGGCATTTTGCTGGCCAATCAACCGTGCTCTGCTGACGTCTCAACAGAGGACGATGCACTGCAGCATGACAAGAGTGTGCCGACTGGTGCATTGTCAGTAATATAGTATGACAAATAAGAATTGTCGGGTTATTGAAGTGATTGAAAAAAGCATCCGTTTGCGGTAGTCACCGATGTCGTTTTGAAACATTTTTATCAAACCATGCGTGTGCCCGTCGAACGGTGAACAGCGTGGTCACCGTTCAATATTCCAGTCGACCGAAGAACCAGAAGCCCGAGGGGAAACACTTCATGAAGCAGAAGATCGTCATTTCATGCGCGCTGTCTTTGCTGGCCAACGCCATCGCTATGGGGCTCTCCCCCGCGCATGCGTCAGAATCAGGCACCGTCAATACGGCAGCGTCTGGTGTCGAGCAGGACTCCGCGTCGACATCGACTCAGACCGTCGATAATCGTAGTGCTCAGCAAAAGAGGCGCGACGCGCAGGAGGCAGCAAAGACGGCCACCAACCTCTCCACCATCACCGTTACTCCGCTGCGTGCGAGTTTGCAGAGTGCACAGGCCATCAAGCAAAACTCGCGCATGGTGGTCGATTCCATTGTTGCCGAGGATATTGGCAAGTTGCCTGACAACAGCGTGGCTGATGCCTTGCGTCGCGTTACCGGCGTGCAGGTAGCCCAGGGCTTTCAGGGCGAAACCAGTTCGGTGGTTATTCGCGGGCTGCCAAATGTGGCGACTACCGTCAACGGTCGTGAGGTCTTCAGCGGCGTCGGGCGCGGCTTTGCATTTCAGAATCTGCCAGCGACCGCGGTAAAAACCGTAAAGGTGTACAAGACCAGCGAGGCGAGCCTGATCGACGGCGGCATCGCCGGCCTGGTCGACATGCAACTGTATCGGCCGTTCGATTTCAAGGGCAGCAAGGTGGCTGCCACGCTCACCGGTACGCATAGCAAATACGGTGGTCGGACCGATCCGAACGCCAGTTTGCTACTCAGTAACCGTTGGAGTACCGATATCGGTGAGTTCGGTGCGCTGGCCAACGTGGGCTACTCGCGGCTTCACTATGACTACAACGCGGTCTGGGGTGACTTTCCGAAATTGCTGACTGACGGTGCCGGCACGCCTATCCGCAGCAGCGGTGGTGATCTGGTTGCCGCACCCAACGGCTTCGGTGCCGACTACAACATCGGTGACCGCAAGCGCGGTGAATTCAACTACGCGCTGCAATGGAAGCCCAACGACTCGACCGAGGTCTTTCTGGAAGGGCTTTACGACTGGGACAAGGACAACTACAACCAGCCGTTCTATTTCAGCTTCCCAGTGGGTTCGGTCACGCCTTCGCAGCTCACCGTGGGCAACAACTGCTACGCGAACCAGCTCACAGGCTCGCCTTTCGAAGGGCAGACCATCTGCGACGCCAACGGCGGGACGTGGACCGGCAACACCTATGCAGCAACCAGTACCCAGGCCCATCAGCAGCGTGGCCATGACATCCAGAACTCCCTGGGCGTGAAATGGCATGGTGACCGCCTCACTTTGTCCAGCGATCTTTCCTACACCTCCACCTCTTTCCACGACCAGACGTTCATTGTCGATACCTTCCTGAAATCTCCGGTAACCACGGTATGGAATGGCACCGCCGGTCATCAGCAGAATTGGGGTCTGGGCGGCAATCCGCAGCTCAACCCGGCCAATTACTATCTTAACGGCTTGTTTCAGACCTGGAACAATCAACAGGCAAGTGAATGGGCATGGCGTGGTGATGGTACGTTCGATATCAACGGTAGCTTCTTTCAGTATGTCGATTTCGGACTGCGTTACGCCGACCATAAGGCGTCGTACCGCGGCAGCGTCGAGATTTCCACTCCACCACCAGGAGGCGCGGGCGCCGTCCCGGCCAATCCCAATCCAGCGAATCAGGTCATTGCACGTTTCCCTTCAGGTTTTTTTTGCAATGAGCCAACCACCTCTGCGATTCCCGATTCATGGCTCAGCGGGTGTTTCAACTATCTGACCAACAATGCCGATGCCATCCGGACGCTTTACGGGCTGCCCACCGGTTTGGCGGCCGAGAATCCGGGTCGCTTTTATCAGATCGATGAGAAATCCACCGCTGCCTACGCACAGCTGGCGTACGGCAACGAGTTGTTCGGCTTATCTTTCGACGGCATGGCGGGCATGCGGGTAGAACGCGTGAAGCGCAACCTCAACGCCTTTTCCTATGACGCTGCGACCAACGTCTACTCCCCGCTGTCGGTGGGTACCAGCGCTCCGGTCTATCTGCCCAACTTCAATTTCAACCTTCACTTCACCGACAACCTGCAACTGCGTCTGGTGGCGGCCAAGACCCTGAGCTATCCAGGTTTCGGGTCATTGAACCCTTCCATCTCGTTGAACCCGGGCACCATCAATCGCGCGGGTGTTGCCAACAGCGGGAATCCGAACCTGAAGCCGATTCGTTCCAATAACTACGACGCGTCGCTGGAGTGGTACTTCGGACCAGCGAGTTACATCAGCGCTGGTGCGTTCTACCGTGACATCAATGGTTACATCCAGAACTACACCACCGACGTCACGATTGGTGGGGAGCCGTACCAGCTGAATTCACCACAGAGTGCAGGCAACGGCCACCTCAGTGGCGCGGAATTCGCTTATCAGCAGTTCTTCGACTTCCTTCCGGGGGCCTTCAGTGGCCTTGGCGTTCAATTCAACTACACGTTCATCCAGGGTTCGACCCGCTCGCCGCAGTTCATCGGCGGCCCGATCGTGGTGACGCCGCTGCAGAACGTGTCGAAGAACAACTACAACGCGGTGCTGATTTACGAGAAATATGGCTGGTCGGCACGCTTGGCCTACGGCTTCCGTAGCCGCTTCATCGACGGCTTCAATCAACCCACGGTGGCCGGCGTGTATGACGAGATCAAGCCGGCGAACCAGTTGGATTTCTCGCTCGGTTACGATCTCAACCCGAACGTTACCGTGGTCTTCAACGCCAGCAATATCCTGGGCGCTGACCTGCACCAGTACTTTGGCTCGGGAGACTCACGCCCGCGCGATATCCGTTATCAGGATCGCACGGTCGGGCTGGGTGTCCGCTTCAAGTTGTAGGCGGTTGCAGCGGCGGCGGAAAACCTCCCCTCGCCGTCGCTGTTTTTTTTGTATGCGCGGCTTGCGCCTTTGCTGGCCGGTAACACCTCATGATCGAAGCTGGAGTGCCTGTGGGTAAATTCGTCTGTTCCCTAGTCGCGGTCGTTTGTGCGCTTGCCGTGGTCAGCGTTTCATTCAGTACTCGCGCTGCGCAACCGGAGGAGCTTACGGCGACTCATCCCGTCGACGGCACCGGGTATGCGTCCCTGGTGCGTCTGTCGCACCAACCCGACGTATCGGCCAATGGACGTCTGTTGCTCGTTTTCGAGCGAAATGGCGTGAGCGGCGTGCCGCTGTACCAGAGTGGCGACGACGGCGAGCGTTGGCAGTTTATGCGGAACGTAGTCGATCAGGCGCATCATGGCGATCATCACTGGCAACTTCGCTGGCAACCAAACCTTACGGAAATGTCGCGCGACAGCGGGCCGCTGAAACCGGGCACGCTGTTGTTGGCCGCTAACGCCACGGCAGACAACGATCATGGGCGTCTCATCGCAGAAGACCTGCAGCTCTATGCCTCCACTGACCAGGGAGACCATTGGAGCAACCGCGGCTCCATCGTCAAGGGCGGCGGCAATCCCTCGGACAAGGACAACAAGGGCGTTTGGGAGCCCGACATCCACATCCTCGATGACGGTCGCATGGTCGCTTACTACTCCAGCGAGCAGCACAA
>JALYXN010000450.1 GCA_030947085.1 Pseudomonadota bacterium
GACCCTCACCGTGCGCGTGCCAATGATGTTCTAGCGATTCGATGCGAGATCCCGCCATCGGATGCGGTAGCGCGGGACCTTCGTGCCGATTGGCGAGCGCTGACGGCACGGGCAAATGAAGCAGCGAGGGTAGCCAGCGAGCTACCCTCTTTGTCTTGGGCTTAGTTGTTTGTCATCGCCGGTGGCGCCTGGTGGTCGACGAAGTGCAGAAGATCACCCGGCTGGCAGTCCAATACCTTGCAAGTAGCTTCCAGCGTGCCGAATCGCACGCACTTAACCTTGCTCTGCTTCAATAACGAAAGATTGGCTTCGGTGATGCCGATCGCGGCTGACCAAGCCTTGGACTTCATCTTGCGCCGCGCCAGCATGATGTCCAGTTCCACATGGATGGGCATCAGACAAATTCCCGATTTTCCGCGGCAGCTTGTGCTCCGTCACGCACCCGATCCGCCACAACATAGGCGAGCAGGGCGGCTGTAAGCGTGGCCCAAAAGCCCGAGCCAAAGCTCGTCCGATACAACTTATTTCCGGCTTTTGCCTCGCCGCTGAGCGACCCACCAGCCCAGTCCGCAGACGCCGGCGACCAGTCCTATATCCAGGACGTACCTTAGCCAGGGATGGACGTCGAACCAGCCGCCCATAAGGTGATCATGCGAGATCATGCGGCCTGCGGTAAACGCAATGGCACCGGCGCCCACATACATGATCACGGGGAAGCGCTCGATCAGCTTCAGGATCAAGGTTGAGCCCCAGACCACCAGCGGTACGCTGACGAGCAGTCCGATGATCACCAGCGTGAGGTGGCCGCGAGAGGCCCCGGCGATGGCGAGTACGTTGTCCATACCCATCAGTGCGTCGGCAACGATGATCGTGCGCAAGGCGCTCCAGAAGGTCCGACCCGCGCCGATATCGGGATCGTCGTCAGGGTTATGCCGTAACAGGCTGAAGGCGATCGGCAGTAACAGCAGTCCACCGGCCAGCATCAGGCCAGGAAGCTTTAGCAGATAGACCACAACGGCGGTCAGTGCGAAGCGAATCCCGATGGCGCCGAAGGTGCCCCAGAAGATCGCTTTTCTCTGCAACGACTTGGGCAGGCGACTGGCCGCCATCGCGATGACGATGGCGTTGTCACCCGCCAGCACCAGATCGAGCAGGATGATGGCCAGCAGGCCGGAGAAGAACTCGGGAGAAAACAGGTTCATGAGCGATCCATGCGCGTCGGACAATGCAGTGAGCACGGACGCGCGCGGCCCGTGATCACCACAAAAGTCTCGTTCGCAGCACCACTGCCGCGGTGACCGGAGCGAGGCTTCGCTCGTGTTGACGATCACCGCACCGGGCAGCTGGACTCGCCCGGGAACTACTCCCCTTTGAGGGTTTATGCAGGAATTGTCGCGGTCACTCGGCAAAGGGTCAAGCAACAGATCGGGCGCGATCAGTTAAAATGTCGTTTTTACTGTTGCGAGATCCGCCATGAGTGCGCACGACATCCGTTCCGCTGTCCGTCCCGATCCCGACCAGCCACTGGTCGACATTGCCAATTACGTGACCGACTACCAGATCGACTCGAAGGAAGCCTACGACACCGCGCGCTATGTGCTCCTGGATTCACTGGGCACGTCCATGCTGGCGATGAAATTTCCCGAGTGCGTCAAGCATCTCGGTCCACTGGTGCCCGGCGCCACGTTGCCAGGCGGCGCCCGTGTGCCAGGCACCAGTCACGAGCTCGATCCGGTCCAGGCAGCGTTCGCGATCGGCACCCAGATCCGCTGGCTCGATTTCAACGACACCTGGCTGGCGGCCGAATGGGGACATCCGTCCGACAATCTGGGCAGCATCCTTGCGGTTGGCGACTACCTTAGCCGCAAGGCGGAGCGTGAAGGCGGTCAGCCGCTGACGGTTCGTGACGTGCTCAGCTACGCCATCAAGGCGCATGAAATTCAGGGTTGCTATGCGTTGCTGAACAGTTTCAATCGGGTCGGTCTGGATCATGTGATCCTCGTTCGTCTTGCCGCGACCGCGGTTGCCACGGCCATGCTGGGCGGCAACAAGGAGCAGATCACCAGCGCGGTGTCGCACAGCTGGATCGATAACGGCGCCTTGCGTACTTATCGTCACGCGCCTAACGCTGGACCCCGCAAGAGCTGGGCTGCTGGCGATGCCTGTCGTCGTGGGGTAACCCACGCCATCAATGCGGTCTACCGCGGAGCTGTTGGCTATCCGTCGGCGTTGTCAGCGAAGACG
This sequence comes from Pseudomonadota bacterium, assembly GCA_030947085.1. GTDB lineage: Bacteria > Pseudomonadota > Gammaproteobacteria > Xanthomonadales > Rhodanobacteraceae > Rhodanobacter. The sequence goes on from JALYXN010000450.1 coordinate 2,245, forward strand.
TGGGGGTTTTACGACGTGGCGTTCAACGGCAAGCCGTTCGAGTTCGAGCGTCCGTTCGGCAGCTATGTCATGGAAAACGTGCTGTTCAAGATCAGCTATCCGGCAGAATTCCATGCCCAGACGGCGGTGGAGTGCGCGATGCAGCTTCACGCCGGCGTGGCTGGCCGGATCGACGAGATCGAAAAAGTCGTATTGGAAACGCAAGAGGCTGGCTGCCGCATCATCGACAAGACCGGTCCGCTGGCCAATTACGCGGACCGGGACCATTGCATCCAGTACATGGTGGCGGTGCCGCTGATTTTCGGGCGCCTGGTGGCGAGTGACTATAACGATGACATCGCGTCCGATCCGCGCATCGACGCGCTGCGGGACAAGATGACGGTGGTGGAAAATCCCCGTTTTACCCGCGACTACTTCGATCCGGCCAAGCGATACATCGGAAACTCGGTTCAGGTTTTCTACAAGGACGGTAGCAGTACCGAAAAGGTGTCGATTGACTACCCCATCGGTCATCGGAAGCGTCGGGCCGAGGGGATTCCCGTCCTTTTGCAGAAGTTTGAGGCGGCGATGAGGGGACACCTGCCCTCACATAAGGTCAAGGCGATCATGCGGGCCACCGAGAGCGCTGAACGTCTGGATGCCATGCCCCTGCATCACTTTTTAGGCCTCTTCACATTGTAAAGACCCCGTTAGTGGAAAATAAAAGTGGAAGCAGGCGCTGACTCAACCGTGATGCATGAGGGAGTTGAGGGCGTTTTTTTGCGCCAGCCACATGAAAAGTTACGTGAACACGCGTGACTTTTCACCGCCGTCAGGGAGTTTTCTGAACAGAGTCTCACCGATAATTAGTTGCGAAGATGTTAATGCACCACCCTCTTAACGATTTTGCTACACTCCCCGCCGCTTGTCGCATATAACGCCAGGCAGGGGCTAAAAAAGCTCTGAGTGACGTAGTTCCGTTCTGACGCCCGAATTCAGGTTGGGGTTGAACGGACGCGAAAACCATAATTAATGAGGAGACACCTGATGAAACGTAAGGGCTTGTATTTTCTGATTGCTTTGGCCCTGGGCGGCGTAGGTGCCGTCCATGCGCAGGACAACGCGGCTCCGGCCAGCAGCGCATCCACCGATATGGCGACCTCTAGCTATGATGGTCGTTGGTATATCGCTCCCACCGTGGGTGGCTATTACAACGATACCGATCGCAACACCAACAGCCGTCAGTTTTATTACGGCCTGGGTGTGGGTCGCTTCATCTCGCCGAACGCGTCTATCGACCTGTTTGCGGACCGCACCAAGCGCAAGACGGACAGAGGAGCGGCGGCCGGTGGTGGCCAGAGCAATAATAGCTGGTCCAACAACACGGTTGGTGCGGCTGTCCGTTTCTATGCGGGAGAATGGAACGCTTGGCGTCCCTACGTGCTGGCCGGAGTCATGGGCAGCCATCATCAGAATAGGGGTGACTCCGGCTGGTCGCCGGCCGCGGAGCTGGGTGGTGGTCTCTCCAAGACCATCACGGACAGCTCGGACGTCCGCGTGGAAGCCGGTTACCGCTATGACTGGGACAACAAGTCCCAGCCGCAGAAGAACGGCTACGGTGACTGGTTCCTGGGTTTCAGCATCGTGTCTCGCTTCGGCGAGCCAGCTGCGCCGCCGCCGCCCCCGGCTGCTCCGACCCCGCCGCCGGTTGACTGCTCGACACTCGACAGCGATGGTGATGGCGTCAATGACTGCGACGACAAGTGCCCAGGCACTGCCGCGGGTACCATCGTTGGTCCCGACGGTTGCGCACAGAAGGTCGTGATCGACCTGCGTGGCGTGAACTTCAAGTTCGATCGTCCGCGCAAGGGCGAGACTGACATTTCCAAGTCGCTGGCTCTGCCGACTGCTGATTCGATCTCGGTCCTGAATCAGGCTGTCGACACCCTGCAGCGTTATCCGCAGGTCCATGTCACGGTTGCCGGCTATACCGACTCGAAGGGCACTGACGCTTACAACCAGAGCCTGTCGGAGCGTCGCGCCTCGATCGTTTATGACTATCTGACCAGTCATGGCATTGATGCGAGCCGCCTGGAAGGCCCGATCGGTCACGGTGAAAACAATCCGATCGGCGATAACTCCACCGACTCCGGTCGTGCGCAGAACCGTCGTACGGAGCTGCAGGTTCAGCAGTAATAGAATCTGACTTGCGTTGTTAGAAAAAGCCCGGCTTCGGCCGGGCTTTTTTGTTCGTTCGCCGATTAAATTGATCCCCCAAGATGTATTCGCGGCGAGGCCCCAAGTTAATCTAAAAACTTGTTTCGTCGACGCATCCGCCTATACGCTGTCTCTATGCCTGGAACACCACTCCGTTCTTTTCGTTCGACAAAGTCGCCGCGGCACGGTCTGGCGAGAGTCTTGTCCAAACTTGGCGTCTGCTCGCGTAGTCAGGCAGAGCAATGGGTCCGAGAGGGCCGCGTCAGCGTGGGCGGCCGCATCATGCGAGATCCTTATCATCCCACTGCAGTTGGTACTGATCAGCTACGGGTGGATGGAGAGATAGTGAAGTCCGCCACGTGCGTGTATGTGCTGTTCAACAAGCCTCGCGGACTGGTCGTCAGCAAGGCCGACGAAAGAGGCCGTGACACGGTTTACACCACCCTGGCTTCCGCCAGCCTGCCGTGGCTGGGCCCGGTGGGGCGCCTGGACAAGGCCAGCGAGGGGCTGCTCTTGCTCAGCAACGACACTACCTGGGCAGCGGGAATCACGGATCCCTCCACGCATCTGACCAAGACTTACCACGTGCAGGTTACGGGTCGGCCGGGCGCAGAGGCCTTGTCCGCCATGCTTTGCGGAATTGGCGACAACGGTGAAATATTAAAGGCGCAAAAAGCTCGGGTATTGCGTGAGGGCGAGAAAAACGCGTGGCTGGAGATCGTGCTGGAAGAAGGGCGTAACCGCCACATTCGCCGGCTGCTTTCCGCTCTTGGTCACGATGTGTTGCGTTTGATGCGCGTCGCGATCGGACCGTTGCCGCTGGGTGAGCTGGCCAAGGGTAAGTGGCGACATTTAAGTCCGGACGAAGTCCGCGCGCTCGATACGCGCACTTGATCTTTAAACCTCGCGCAAGCGATTGCTAAACGCGTCTGCAGGATCGGTCGGCGATTATTGCGCCAGAATGCTTAGCTCGCGCCCCACCTTGATGAACGCGGCAATGGCCTGATCCAGTTGCCCACGTGTGTGCGCGGCGCTCATCTGGGTACGGATGCGCGCCTGTCCCTGCGGCACGACCGGATAGAAGAAGGCGGTGACGTAGATGCCTTCTTTCAGCAGGCCCGTCGCCATGGCCTGCGCCTGTTTGGCGTCGTGAATCATTACCGGCACGATCGGATGAATGCCCGGCTTGATGTCGAAACCGGCGGCTTCCATTTGCGAGCGGAAGTAGCGCGTGTTTTCATTCAGCGCATTTCGCAGCTCGGCGGCGCCATCGAGCATGTCGAACACCTTGATGCCAGCGGCGACCACGTGCGGTGGCAGCGAGTTCGAGAACAGGTAAGGGCGCGAGCGCTGACGCAGTAGTTCAACGACTTCCTTCCGGCCCGTGGTAAAGCCACCAACCGCGCCGCCCAAGGCCTTGCCCAGGGTGCCGGTGAAAATATCGATCTTGTCCATGACGTCGTGCACTTCGGCCGCCCCGCGCCCGGTGTTGCCGAGAAAGCCGGTGCAGTGACATTCGTCGATATGGACGAGCGCATGGTATTTTTCGGCCAACGCGGTGATCTGGTCCAGCGGTGCAATAAAACCGTCCATGGAAAAGGTGCCGTCCGAGGTGATCAGCTTGGTGCGCGCACCGGCGGCGTCGGCGGCCTGCAACTGCTTTTCCAGATCGGCCATGTCGCTGTTGGCGTAGCGGAATCGCTTGGCCTTGCAAAGGCGGACGCCATCGATGATCGAGGCATGATTGAGGGCATCGGAGATGACCGCGTCCTGCTCGCCCAGCAACGGTTCAAACAGACCGCCGTTGGCGTCGAAGCACGCCGCGTAAAGAATGGTGTCCTCGGTGCCAAAAAAGTCGGCGATTTTGGCCTCCAGTTGTTTGTGCAGATCCTGGGTGCCGCAGATGAAGCGTACCGACGCCATCCCGAAACCGTGTGTATCCAGCGCATCCTTGGCTGCCTTGATCAGCTCAGGATGATCGGCCAACCCGAGATAGTTGTTGGCACAGAAGTTCAGCACCTTGCGGCCGCCTTCGAGCTCGATCTCGGCAGACTGTGGCGAGATGATGATGCGCTCGGACTTGAACAGGCCCTGTTCGCGAATGGATTCGAGTTCGCTGGCGTAGCGATCTTTGGCGGAATAGCTCATGGCAAGGTGTCCAGTGAAGGGAGTCGAGGCTCATCGTTCCGGTGCAATGTGAAACCCGAACGCGATGTCAGGCACAGGATGGATGCCTCGATATCCCGATTTTATTCAGGGAGATGATCGGGCTGGTTTCGCCCGGATCGGTCGCTTATCAATTCCAGCTACACACGACTTTGCCGCAAACACCGGCCTCCATGAGGTCGAAACCCCTCTGGAAATCGTCGATGTGGATCTGGTGGGTAAGGACCTTTTGCAGTGGGAAACCGGTTAGCACCATTTGGGTCATCTTGTACCAGGTCTCGTACATCTTTCGACCGTAGATGCCTTGCAGGGTAAGGCCCTTGAAGATCACCTTGTCCCAGTCGATGCCGGCACCGCGCGGCATGATGCCAAGCATCGCCACCTTGCCGCCGTGGTACATGCATTCCAGCATGTCGTTGAAGGCGCGGGGGTTGCCGCTCATCTCCAGGCCGACGTCGAAGCCTTCGATATGCAGATCCTTGACCACATCGCGCAGTGACTGGTTGGCTACGTTGACCACGCGGGTGGCGCCCATGTCGGCGGCCAGTTTCAGGCGGTAGTCGTTGATGTCGGTCACCACGACATTGCGCGCGCCGATGTGCTTGCAGATGCCGGCGGCGATGATGCCGATGGGGCCGGCACCGGTGATCAGCACGTCTTCGCCGATCACGTCGAATTCCAGCGCGCAATGGGTGGCGTTGCCGTAGGGATCGAAGAACGCCGCCAGTTCGGACGGAATCTGATCTGGAATCGGCCACAGGTTCGAGGCCGGCATGCTCATGTATTCGGCGAACGCGCCATTGCGGTTGACGCCGATGCCGATGGTGTTCGGGCACAGGTGCTGCCGGCCAGCCCGGCAATTGCGGCAGTGTCCGCAGACGATGTGGCCTTCAGCGGAAACACGGTCGCCGATTTTGTAGCCGGTCACGCCGGGGCCTATCTCGACGATGCGGCCGACGAACTCGTGACCGATGGTGAGGCCCGGCGTGATCGAGCGCTGGCTCCATTCGTCCCACTTGTAGATATGCAGGTCGGTGCCGCAGATGGCGGTCTTCTCGATCTTGATCAGTACCTCGTTCGGGCCGACCTCCGGCATCGGCACGTCTTCCATCCAGATGCCTTGCTCGGGATGGCGCTTGACCAGCGCCTTCATTGTCTTCGACATGGGGGAGTCCATTGATTGGGCCAGAATTGCCGGCGTGAAAACGCCAATTATAGGTGATTGGCTCTGCGCCGGAAGCATCAAGCCGCGGCAAGGTTTCTACGTCAGGGCTACCCCTCGCCTTACACTGCTGCGATGCCTCTCGACCAGCGCCCTCTCGCTATCTTTCTCATGGGTCCCACCGCCTCGGGCAAGACTGCCCTGGCGTGCGAGTTGAGTGAGCGCTTTTCGCTTGATCTGATCAGTGTGGACTCCGCACTGGTCTATCGCGGCATGGACATCGGTACGGCGAAACCGGATCGAGCGACGCTGGCACGCTATCCACACGCGCTGGTCGATATTCGCGATCCTTCCCAGCCCTATTCGGCAGCCGACTTCGCCGCTGATGCCGGTTCGTTGATGGCTGGCATCAGCGCAAAAGGCAGGGTGCCGCTACTGGTTGGTGGGACGGGTTTGTATTTTCGAGCCTTGCAACAAGGGCTTTCCGACTTGCCTGCAGCCGATCCGGTAATCCGTGCGCGCCTGTCTGCCGAGGGCGAACAGATCGGCTGGCCGGCGATGCATGAGCGGCTGACCCAGCGTGACCCGCTGGCGGCATCCCGCATCAGCAGCAATGACGTGCAGCGCCTGCAACGGGCGCTGGAAGTCATCGAGCTGACCGGTAAGCCGCTGTCGGAGTTGCAGCGGGGTGGCTCGGCAAAACCGTTCCCCTGGCGAGTGCTGAAGCTTGCTTTGCTGCCGCAGGACCGACAGATATTGCATGGCCGCATTGCCGATCGCTTTGACCGCATGCTGGAAGAAGGCTTCCTCGACGAAGTTCGCGCCCTCCGTCGGCGCGGGGATCTACATGCCGATCTGCCGGCGATCCGCGCCGTCGGTTACCGCCAGGCGTGGCAGCATCTGGAGGACGAGATCGATGCGCCGACTCTTCGCGAGCACGCGATTTTTGCTACCCGGCAGCTGGCCAAGCGGCAGATGACATGGCTTCGCAGTGAGTTGAGTGCACGCTTTTTCGAGCCTGATGGCGCGGGTCTGCTCAACCACGCAATTGGCGCCGTGGACCTGTTTCTCGGTCGCTGAGCAGCATTGTGGAGTCTTGTTGCGTCGCGGGCGTGACGCGTGCCACCACTACGTCGCAAAAATCCCCTTCCATCAGGTATTTGAAAGCAGCTAACATCTCGGTCATGTTGGGTCGGGGCGCCTTTGGCGTTTTATCTTCGGCTGAGTCGTGG
>JALYXN010000518.1 GCA_030947085.1 Pseudomonadota bacterium
TGTTTCTTGGCCTGCTCGAACATGTCACGCACACGACTCGCACCCACGCCAACGAACATTTCGACGAAGTCGGAACCTGAAATCGCAAAGAACGGAACTTTGGCTTCACCCGCGATGGCCTTCGCCAGCAGGGTCTTGCCGGTACCCGGCTGACCGACCATCAGGACACCACGCGGAATCTTGCCGCCGAGCTTCTGAAAGCGCCCGGGTTCACGCAGGAATTCGACCAGTTCGCCCACTTCCTCCTTGGCCTCGTCACAGCCGGCTACGTCGGTGAAGTTGACCTTGACCTGGTCCTCCCCCTGCAGCTTGGCTCGCGAGCGACCAAAGCTCATTGCCCCGCGGCCGCCGCCACCGGATTGCATCTGGCGCATAAACCAGATGAATACGCCGACGATGAGCAGCACAGGCAACCAGCTGATCAGCAAGCCGATCAGCGAGAAGCCTTCCGAGGGATCCTGGCGAACCTCAACGCCCTTGCTCTGCATCTGCTTGACCACCTCATTGGTGGAAAAGCCGAGCATCGGTGCCACGGTGCGGAACGGACTGCCGTCCTTCAACTTGCCACTAATGGTGGCAGGTTGATCGGCACTGATCGTCGCATCTGCGACGTTGCCATTGTCCACACTCTGCACGAACGAGCTGTAAGGCAGATCGGAGGAAGCCGCGCCATGCGGATTGAAGCTCTGGAACACGGTGAACAACACCACCGCGATAATTACCCAGAGCAACACATTTTTCGCTGTCTCATTCATGCACGATTCTCGCCCGGTGGCACCGCGGCGGGCTTTCGACCCGTCGCCAGTGCGAATACCTCACGCGAACGGGCGCGCGAGGCTTTAGGTTTACGCATCGTTACGCGCGAAAAGTCCGCGCGCAAGGTACGAAGATAATCATCAAAACCGACTCCCTGAAACAACTTGATCAGGAGCGAACCGCCAGGCTTGAGCCATTGCCTGCTGAAATCGAGTGCAAGCTCAGCCAACGCCATGGCGCGAATCTGGTCGGCCAGTGCCACACCACTCATATTGGGGGCCAGATCGCACAGTACAAGATCCAGCTTGTGCCCTTCCAGACGCCCTTCAAGCTCCCGCAAAACCGACTCCTCACGGAAGTCGCCCTGCAGGAAGTCGACACCGGCGATGCTTTGCATGGGCAGAATGTCCAGCGCAACCACTTTGCCGGTATCGCCGAGCTTGTTTCTCACCAGTTGCGACCAGCTTCCCGGTGCCGCGCCCAGATCGACCACATTGATGCCTGGCTTCAGCAGTCGATCGCGCTCGATCAACTCTTCCAGCTTATAGACCGCACGTGAACGCAGACCCTCGGCCTGGGCCTTTTTGACGTATTCGTCCTTGAAGTGTTCACGCAGCCAGACGGCGCTGCTCTTGCTGCGGGCCATATCTTGAATTTGCCAATGGGGGAACGGTATGCCACATGATACTCTTTGGCGTTCACTTACCGCGAATCGAGCACTTCCGCATGGCCCTTTCAACGACGCAGACCCGTTACCTGCGCAGCCTCGCCCATGACCTCAGTCCTGTGGTCCAGCTGGGAAACAAAGGCGCCAGCGAGGCGGTAGTCAAGGAACTTGACCAAGCTCTGGCTATTCACGAGCTGGTGAAGGTGAAATTGTCCGGTGGCGACAAAGATGAACGCCAGGCGCAGATCGATGTGTTGACCGAAGGCACCAAGGCCGAAAAGATCCACCAGATCGGGCATATCGTGGTGCTGTTTCGTCGCAACGCCGCAGAGCCGAAGATCGCCCTGCCACGCTGATGGATCTGTCACTTGATCGCCCCGAAGGCTATCTGTTCGTTCGTCGCGTTGGCGACCAGAGCATCGTGCTGGCCGATCGCGAACTCGACCACAGCTTCCTGCTGACAATCGACCAGGTCATCGAGCACTGGCCGGTGGATTCCGCCCGCCAGCTTGATGAGAACCACGTCGAGGCCCTGCTTTCCATGCAGCCGGAACTGGTGCTTCTGGGCACCGGCAGCCAGCAGACGTTTCCCGCTGCCGCTTTCATGGCGGGTTTTTTGCGCAAAGGCGTCGGCATCGAAGTGATGGACAACGCCGCCGCCGCCCGCACCTACAACCTGCTCGCTGGTGAAGGTCGCCGCGTGGTCGCCGGGTTCATTCTTCCCGCCGCCGCCGACTGATTCAGCGGCGGCACCGTAGCGCCGCTAGGTCAGCGTGAGGGCAGGTAGTCCAGCGGGTCGACCGGATTGCCATTCCTGCGGATCTGAAACTCCAGCTCGTTGCTCGAAGCGCCAGTGGAGCCCATCTCGGCAATTTCCTGACCGGAACTGATCCTCTGCCCTTCCTTCACGAGGCGCTTGCGGTTGTGACCATAGGCGGAGAGAAAGCTGTCGTTGTGCTTGATGATGACCAGCTCACCGTAACCCACCAGACCGTTACCGCTGTAGACCACGACACCATCGGCAGCGGCCCGCACCGCGTCTCCAGCCTTGCCGGCAATCTCGATGCCGGGAATCGCGTCGCTGCTCTTGAACCGACCACTCAGTTTCCCATCCGCCGGCCAGCGCCAGTTGACCCCGCTGACGGAGCGTGAAACACCCGAAGCGGGCGTCGCCGGCGGTGGCAGGGTCGAGGGCACCGGTGGCGGCACGCCGGCGACCGGCACCAACGCCGCGGCACCGTTCGTTGTGGCAGCGGCGCCCGGCGCGGGAGCTGGCGAGTGGAGCGGCGCTGAGACGACGGGCCCAGGCCGAGGAGCGGCCGCGGTGACCACCGGCTTCGACACCGGTTTGAAAACCGGCGCTGCCGGGACAGTAGACGGCGCCCCTGCGGCGTTTGCTGTCATCGAAGATGCCGCCGCTGCGACATTTGCCGTGCTGGCTGCGCGCGGCGAAAGCGTCAGTCTTTGACCCGGCCAGATCGTATAGGGCTGCGCGACGCCATTCCACTGCGCCAGGTTGCGAAAGTCCACCCCGTTGCGAAAGGCGATCGAATACAGCGTGTCGCCTTTTACTACCGTATAGCTGCCGCCTGGAATCCGCAGTTGTGCCCTAGCGGGTAACCGACCAGGTGCTCGGGCGTAGGTGCTGCCGGCCGCCGGCTCGACCATGACCGAGCTGCGCATGGTGCCGCAGGCGGCCAGGAGCAGCGCGACGCTCACGATCGCCAGCGGTTGAATGTACCGATGCAGGCCGCTCGGCATAATGTTCATGTTGGTCTTTTTCATGCAGCACCCCTTCTTTTGGACGGCGCGCGCTCAGCGCAGCCAGAACCACCATCCCAGCAAAACCACCAGTAGCGCCAGAACGGACCAGCCGATCCATTCGATATGTTTGTGCAGCATGCGCTCCGCCCGTTCGCCAAACAGCCGGATCAGCAGGGCCAGCAGCCACACCCGCTTGCCGCGACCGATCGCCACACACGCCAAAAAGGGCAGCACCGGCACACCGACGATACCGGCGGCCCAGGTGACAAATTTCATCGGGATCACCGGCTGCAGGGCGGCCAGCATCAGGGCGCCCAGCAATGCCAGCCAATGTTGGTTCATGTCGACCCGGAGATTGTGCACCCACGTCGTGATGACCTCCTGCATGTGCACGCTGAGCAGCGGCCTGATCGCCTCATAAGCCCAGTGCCCCAGCGCGTAGCCGACCAGCGCGCCGAGCAGGGAAAACAGCAACGACATGTTGGCGTAGAAAAATGCCTTGTGCCGCCTGGCCAGCATCATCGGCGCCAGCATGACCTCCGGCATGATCGGAAAGATGAACGCCTCGACGAAACTCAAGCCACACAGGTAGTACACCGCACGTGGCGCGCGGGACCAGACCAGCGCCCGCGCATACAGCGACCCGAACAGGCGCATCAACCGATCCCGCCAAGCAGCGGTACGAAACTAACCGAGCCCAGTTCCTCCTGGATAAAGTCGCCCTTGCCATCGCCGCGCAAACGCAACAGCGTCTGCTGACTGGGGGAACCCACCGGCGCCACCAGCACACCATCCGGCGTCAGCTGATTGAGAATCCGACTGGGTATGGTGTCGCCTGCGGCGGTAAGAATGATGCCGTCGAACGGCGCCTCGTCAGGCCAGCCCAGCTTGCCGTCATCGTGACGAGAGCGAAGATTGGTGATACCCAGCTGCCGAAAGCGGCGGCGAGCTTGTCGCAGCAATTCCTCGATTCGCTCGACCGTGAAAATCTCCGGAACCACGGCCGCCAACACCGCGGCCTGGTAACCGGATCCGGTACCGATCTCGAGTACGCGCTTGGGAATCCCGAACTCGATCAGCGCCTCGGTCATGCGTGCCACCACCCACGGCTGGGAAATGGTTTGCCCGTGACCGATGGGTAGCGCCGTGTTCTCGTACGCACGCGAGTGCAACGCCTGGTCGATGAAATGATGTCGCGGCGTATTGCGGATCACGTCGATCACGGTCGGATCCTGGATACCGCTTTCCTTGAGTTTGGTGACCAGGCGGTCGCGCGCACGCTGCGACGTCATGCCCTCACCTTTCAGCTCGGCGCTTGGAAGTGGGTACACGCTCATCGCTCAGCCGCCTCTCCGGGTTCATCGGCCATGTCCGCGCTCAGCGCATCCATCCAGCTGCTGACCTTTTCCAGCGCCTGAAAACGCGTCAGATCGACGTGAATCGGCGTGACCGAAACAAAACCACGCCGCACTGCGTTGAAATCGGTCCCCGGACCGGCATCGTCCACTTCGCCCGCCGGACCAATCCACCAGATTGGCCGTCCGCGCGGATCGGTCTGCGCGATGCAGGGCTCGGCCCGGTGACGTCGACCCAACCGGGTGACTTCGAAGCCCGCGATTTCCGCCCACGGACGATCCGGCACATTGACGTTGAGAATGGTGTCGGCAGGTAGAGGATCAACCAGCAAGCGCTGCATCAACAGCAACACCGCCTTCGCCGCCGATTCGTAATGCTGCCCCTTGTGATCGGTGGTCACCAGGGACACCGCGATCGCCGGCAAGCCCAAGAACCGACCTTCCATCGCCGCTGACACGGTGCCCGAATAGATCACGTCATCGCCGAGGTTGGCGGAATTGTTGATCCCCGACACCACCATGTCCGGCTCGTGCTCAAGCAGACCGGACAGCGCGAGATGCACACAATCGGTTGGCGTACCGGCAACGCGAAAATAGCCGTCCCCCATCGGCAGCACCCGCAGCGGCGCGTCAAGGGTGAGTGAATTGCTGGCTCCGGAGCGGTCACGATCGGGAGCCACCACGGTTACCTCGCCCACCTCGCGCAGACGCTCAGCCAATACACGGATACCGGGCGCATCCACGCCATCGTCGTTACTTACCAGAACTCGCATGATGCTCCGTTGAAAACTGACAGCTGGAAGCGCTGTCCACCGCCAAGACGGCACGCGCTCCATCCCTTGAAGTCTACCGGAGCAGGCGACCGGTTTCACTCGACTGAACGATGCTTGCGGTTCATCGCCACCGGATCGGCACCATTGGTTAGGATGTACGCATGAAGCATCGCCCTCACTCGCCGGTCAATGATGATGACAGCCGCCTGTTTCGCGAGGCGATTGGTGAAGTGCAGCCGTTTGCGCCGGTACCGACGCCGCCCCCGCTCACCAAACCCGCGCCCCACCCGCGCATGCGCGATGCCGATGAAGCCGCCGTGCCCGGCGAGCTGCTCGACATGGTCTTCGACCCCGCCTGGATGGAGATCGGCGAGGAGCTGAGCTTCTTGCACGACGGCTATCCACCCGAGTTGCTGCGTCAGCTCAAGCGAGGCCACTTCAGCATTCAGGACGACGTTGACCTGCATCAGATGAATGCCGCCGCGGCGCAGGCAGCCATCGTGGATTTTCTGGCCGCGGCACGTCGAGCAGGCATTCGCTGCGTCCGCATCATTCACGGCAAGGGCCTTCGCTCGCGGGCCACCGGCCCGGTGCTGAAGGCGCTCACCGACCGCATGCTGCGTCGACGCGACGACGTGATCGCCTTTGCCTCGGCCCGCCCGTCGATGGGCGGCACCGGAGCGGTGGTGGTGCTGCTCAAGGGGTGATTGGCGGCG
>JALYXN010000523.1 GCA_030947085.1 Pseudomonadota bacterium
TTCGACGGCCATCGATGAATGCGTCATCGATGCGGGATGCGCGATCAGGCTTTCCACCCCGCCCAACGATTCGGCCAGCGAGAAGTACTGCAGGCCGTCGACGAAGGCCTCGATCTGGGGCAGGTCACCTTCCAGCTCGAAACTGAGCATGGCGCCGAAACCTTGCTGCTGGCGCGTCGCCAGTGCGTGACCGGCATGACTTTCCAGGCCCGGATAATAGACTTTGCGCACCGCGGCGTGGGCTTCCAGCTGGGTGGCAATGCGCGCGGCGTTCTCCTGATGCTGACGCACGCGCACGCTCAGCGTGCGCAGCCCACGCAAGGTGAGGTAGCTGTCGAATGGCGCGCCGGTGAGACCGTTGCAGTTGCCCCACCACTTGAGCTGATCGAATACCGCGGCATCGCGCGCCACCACTGCACCGCCGACGACGTCGCTGTGACCGTTGATGTATTTGGTGGTGGAATGCACGACCACATCCGCACCCAGCAGCAGTGGCTGCTGCAGGGCCGGCGACAGAAAGGTGTTGTCGACCACCAGCAACGCGCCGACGGCGTGGGACGCCTGTGCCACGTGCCGGATATCGGTGATCCGCAGCAGTGGATTGGAGGGTGTCTCCACCCATACCAATGACGGCTTGCGCGCCAGGCCGGCAGCCAGCGCCACCGAGTCGGTCAGATCGGCGAACTCGACACTGAATCGACCTTTCTTCGCCCAGGCATCCAGCAGACGCCAGGTACCGCCATAGCAGTCGTGCGCCGCCAGCACGGTGCTGCCGGCTGGCACCAACTCCAGTGCCAGCGCCACCGCCGACATGCCACTCGAAGTCACCACGGCTCCGACGCCCTGCTCCAGTTCGGCCAGCGCATTGCCAAGCAGGTCGCGAGTGGGATTGCCGCTGCGCGAGTAGTCGTAGGCGCGCTTGCCGCCCAGGCCCTCGAAGCTGTAATTGGTTGACAGATGCAGCGGCGGCACCACCGCACCGTGCTGGGTGTCGCTCTCGATGCCGGCACGCACGGCGCGGGTACAGGGGGCGGAGGTGGCACTCATGGCGTTCTCTCTGCGGGTCGATTGACGTGTGACGTGTGATTTTTTGTGGGAGCGGCTTCAGCCGCGATGCTCTTGTCTTTGAGACCCGGAGCAGAAGCATCGCGGCTGAGGCCGCTCCTACAGAGGCAAGGGGATCAGGCCAGCGCGTCGCGCAACAGCGGCGCGAGCTGCCCGGTCTCTTTCAGAAAGCCGTCGTGACCGTAGGCGGACTCGACCACCTCGAGCGTGGCCCGGCCACCCAGACGACGCTGCAGTTCGCACAGGTCCGCCAGCGGTACCAGTCGATCGGACGGAAAGCCGATCAAGGTCGCCGGGGTCGAAATCTGTTCGGGCTGCACCTCGTGCAAATCGATCGACTCCGACAACGCCAGAAAACGGTCTGCATCGAAGCGCTCGACAAAGCGGCGGCCCTGGTGCTCCAGATAGTCCTCGACCGGAAAATGGAAGCGATCGCCACGCTGCTCGGCACTGCCGCTGAAGCGGCGGGCGAATTCGCCACTGCCCCGATACGTGGTCACCGCCAATTGACGGGCCAGCGCCAGCGCCTCGTCCACGTTGCCGCTGACCTGGCCGAGCCGCACGATGCCGCGCTGCACGCTGCGCTGGGCGGTGCTCAGCGGATGCGCTCGATGCGCGCCGGCCAGCAGCACCAGCCGGTCGATCCGCCGCGGATGCCGCGCAGCGAAAGCCAGCCCCACCATCGCGCCGTAGGAAGCGCCGACAAAAGCGTGTGCCTGCGCGATACCCAGCGACTTCAGAAGCGCGGCCACGACATCGGCCTGATCCTCGGTGGATACCGCATGGGCGCCGAGTTCGGCGGCGGTTACCCAGTCGATTGCCAGCACGCGCCAACGCTGCAGATCGATCGCGGCGCCCTGCCCCACCAACGCCTGCCACCAACCTGGCGTCGCTGCCGCGTTCGCCGCGGTCACATCGCGATCGGCTGAAATTCCGCCCTGGATGATGATCGTCGGAGCGTCTTCGGCGCCGCACCACAG
>JALYXN010000574.1 GCA_030947085.1 Pseudomonadota bacterium
GTGTAGGAATACGGCGTGGAATAAATCGTCCTGCCCAGTGCTGGCTGCCCCGGCCAGAAGTGCTTGGCCGCTGTCTGGGTCATCACGACCACATGCGTTTCCGGCAGCGCCGCCGTACTGAGTTTGCTGTCGGCGAACTCATCTGCGTTGAAGAACCTCCCCTGCAGCACGCGCATGCCCAGCGCCTTGTCGGCGTCAGTGCCGACGAAATACAGCGAGACGTTGACGTTCTTCTGATCGGCGATGGCCGAATCCGGGCTGGTGCCGAATCCCCAGCCCCAGTTGCTTTGGCTCAACGGCAAACTGGTGATGATAGATACCTGTTTGACACCGGCAATGCCGCGCAGGGCAGCGAGATTGCGTGGGATGTCACTCCCAACAAGCTTGTCGTCGGTGCCGCGCAGGGTAACGACCACCAGGCCCTGCTCGTCGATCGCATTGGGCAGGCGAATGTCGTCCAGTCGCTGGCTGATCATGAACACCGCATTGCACAGCACGGCGCAGGCCAGCGCGATCTCTACCACGATAAGCAGGGCCGGAATGCGGTGTTTGCGCAGGCTGGCGAAGATGGGACGAATTTCCATGATGACCTCAGGCCGCTTTCAGTTGGGGGGCCGGCGCCAGCACGCTGGCGCGCCAAGCCGGCAGCAGACCGGCGATCAGACTCGCCACCAGAGCTATGACGAAGGTGAAAGCGAACATCGACACATCGAGGTGCGCAAGGCTGGCGTACTCGGCCGGCTGATGACGAATCCCCCACAGCCCCAGCTCGGCAAACAACAGTCCCAACACACCGCCCGCCAGGCCAACGATGCCGGCTTCGACCATGAACTGGGTGAAGATTTCCCGGCGGTTGGCACCCAGTGCACGACGCACGCCGATTTCCTGCGAGCGCCGAAGGCACTTGGCCAACAGCAGACCCACGGTATTGACCACGCAGATCAGCAGAAAGCCGAACGCCAGGCCCGCCTGCAGGCGCACGTCGTCCGGCACCACCTGCTGCTGGCGCATCAGCCCCATCAGGTCGAGCAAAGAGGTCTCTGGGCGCGAAAAGCGACCGATCGCGATCTGCTGTTCGACGTAGTGAGCCAGGAACTGTTTGTAACGGGCTACCGCACTGTTACTGCGCAGCTCGACCCAAAAACCCAGCCACTCGCAGGGCGCGGTCTCCAGATGTCGAAGGTCCTCGACCGCTGCGTAGCACTCGGTGTCTTGCGGCCCCATCTCCATCGCCCGTGCCGTGCGCAGCGGCAGGAACAGCGCGTCGCCATCCCCATAACTGCGGGTACCCAAACCCTGAGTGTAAAAGCGCGGCTGCGGGGACCAGGGCTTGAGCACGCCGACGATGCGCAAATCATGGTCGCCGACACGAATGGATTTGCCGACACTGTTGGCACCGCCAAACAGCTTGTCGTTGAGGAAGCCCGCGATCACCACCAGCTGTGCGCCACTTTCGTCATCGGCGGCGCGCCAGCTGCTGCCGTACTGGAATGGCGCATCGAACATCGCGAAGAAATCTGCGGTGGTCATCACGGCATCACTGAAAAACGGACGAGCATGCGCGCCGGCCGGCGCGATCTTGGCCTGGGTCATGGCCATGACCGCCTGCCGCGCGCCGCGTTTCGCGTGCAGAAGCGCCATCGCGTCGGGATAGGCCATGATCAGATCCGGCTTGGTCTGCCCCTCGATGTAGCCGTCCTTCGAATTCGGGTCGATCTGCGGATAGAACAGCTGCGCGCTTTTCTGCGGCAACGGATCGCCGGACAGCAGCCGCAGCACGGCCAGGGTGGTGATCGTGGCGCCGATGCCCAACGCCAGCGCCAGCACCATCAGCGTGGTGAGCACCTGGTTGCGCTTGAGGCTGCGCAGTGCGAGATCAAGGTAATAGGCAAACATTCGTCACTCCGTTTCTTCGTAACGCCTCGCCATTTGGCGAGGCTGCCGCGTCTTGCTTCACGCCAAGAGCACCCCACCCCAGCCCTCCCCTGCGAGCAGGGGAGGGAGTTAAAGCGCGTCACACCCTTCGCCATTTGGCGGGCTGCCGCGCCTTGCTTTCCCCTCCCTCTGCACGCAGAGGGAGGTTGGGAGGGGGTCGCTCTTGCTTCACGCCGAAGCGAAGAGCACCCCACCCCGGCCCTCCCCTGCTTGCAGGGGAGGGAGAAAAGTCGTCACACCGAACGGGTCGCTACGACCGGCGGCACGTTGGATGCGCGCCGCGCTGGCACGAACACTGCGGCCTGGCCGATCGCCAGCATCACCACCACGCCGGTGAGCACGTACATGACCGGGATACGGGCCATTTCGTAATGACCCATCAACCAAAGATTGAGACCCAGGGCGAGCAGCACGCCGATCACCACGCCGGTGCCGGCGATCAGCAGGTTCTCGATCTGGAAGTAGTGCAGGATGTCGGCCTTGCGCGCGCCCAGTGCCCGCCGCACGCCGATCTGCCGGTGTCGCTGGCCAACCCAGAAACTGGTCAGGCCGACGATGCCGGCGGCGGTAACGCACAGCAGGATCAGGCAGACCACGCCCATCAGGATCGCCATGCCGCGATCGGCCCGATAGGCCTTGTCGCGGATTTCGGCGAACGAGCGCACGCTGTCGTCGTCGAGCACGCGCATGGGATTCACCTTGTACAAGGCGGGCCCCACGGCCTGCATCGCGGCATCCAGCCGACCCGGCTTGGCCCGCACGGCATATCGGGAGAAGTTGGCGTTCAGGCGGATTGGCGCCAGGGTGGCGTTCCATGCGGTCTCGTCGCCCGCGCCAACGCTGGGCACCTGCATCCGCGCGATCACACCGATGACCGTAATCGGCGCCGTGCCCCCGTTGAGGTAAACCGACTTGCCCACCGCGCCGCCAGGAAACAGCTTGTCGGCCAGTGCCTGAGTCAGAATCACGATGGTCGGATCACGCTGGTCGCGAAATCCCTGGTGCTGGACATCGCCGGCATTGAACGCGCGACCGGCCACCAGGCGCACGCCGAGGGTGGGCAGCATCTGGTCATCGCCGAAGTAGTACGTCGTGCGGGTGAAGCTCTTGCCGCCGCTGCGGGTGTCGCCAGGCTTGTTGGCGATCGCGCCGTTCCAGGACGAGTCGATCAACGGTATCGAATTCACCGCTGCGGCCGAGGCAATGTCGGGCAATTGACGCAAGGCCGACAGATCCTCCTGCTGCAGGGCGTCGAGTTTGTCCACGCCGCCGGGAGCATCTTCGCTGGGCGCGCCCACCCATTGCTGGCTGATCAGGAACAGATTGCTTTCGTCGAGGCCGGTCGGCCGGTTCACCCGTTCAATGCGCTGGCCAATGATGAACACCGCGTTGCAGACGATCGCCAGCGTCAGCGCGATCTGCAAGGCGATCAGCACGACGCCAGCCTTGTGCTTGCGCAATGCGGCGAGGATGGGATGCAAAGTCATCGATTGATCCTCAGTTGGATTTCAGCTGCCACGCGGGTTGCACGCGTGAGGCACGAAACGTGGGATAAAGCCCGGCCAGCAAGGTCGCCAATACCGCGACCACCAGCGTGATCGCCAGCAGCGAAAGATCGACCCGCGCCAGCGTGGAAATGCTCTTGGGCAAAACCAGTCCCACGCTCGCCACCCCGACAGCTGTCAGCAGCAGGCCCAGCACGCCGCCGGCCGCACCGACGACGCCGGCCTCGGTGAGAAACTGCAGGTAGATTGCCTTGCGCGGCGCACCCAGGGCACGGCGCACACCAATCTCGCCACTGCGACGCAGGAACTTGGCCAGCAACAGGCCAACCGTATTCACCAGACACACGAGCAGCAAACCCAGCGCCACCAGCAGCGACACCTTGGTATCTCTCGGCACCACCTGCTCGTGCTCGAGAAAGGCTGGCAGATCGCGTAGACGGTTGTTCGGTGCCCAGCCGAAACGGCCTGCTTTTTGCTGGTTTTTTGCATAGGCGTGCAGATACGAGCGATACGTTTTGAAGGCGGCCGCAGTGGGCAGTTCAGCCATGTAGGCGATCCAGACGCAGCTGGACTGCTGCAATCCGATAAAGCCGGACTGCTTTGGCGTCTCGGTGCAGTTGGTGTTGCCGTCGTTGGGAATGCCTACCGCGATGGCCCGCTCGAACGGCAAAAATACATCCTCGACGCCGTCGTTGAAGCCACCGCTATTGACCACGTCGTAAAACCGCGGCTGCGGATTCCAGTTGTTCAGCACGCCGACCACGCGGTAATCCCGGCCCTCGATGTTCACCGTCCGACCGACGCTGTCAACCGCGCCGAACAGCTTTTCGTTGAGCTTACTGCTGATCACCGCGACCGCCGCGCGCTGCGCATCGTCGTCCGCACTCCAGCCGCTGCCGTACAGGAACGGCACGTCGAGCATCGGAAAAAAGTCGCTGTACACCGCCTGGCCGCTGACATTGAGCGGATGCTTGCCCGCCTGCGCCGGTACCACCGAGGGCGAGATCTGGTACAGCGCCGACTGACGTTTGGCGCGGTGGTCACGCATTAGCGCCATCGCATCGGTGTAGCTCATCGCGTCCGAAGGTTCATTGTCGCCGGATTTGTCGCGTCCCTTCGGGCCCCAGACGTCGATCTGTGGCACGAACAGCTGCGATGATTTCCACGGAATCGGATCACCCGATACCGCGCGGAACACCGAATAGGTGGTCATCGACGCGCCGACGCCGAAACCGATTGCCAAGACCATCAGCGCGGTCAGGCCAGGACTTCGCCTGAGACTGCGCAGCGCCAGTTCGAGGTAGTAGCTGAACATTCCCAAACACTCCCATGAGTTATCTGCTTCTTTGTCTGCAGGGCAACGTTGGAGAAGCTCCTGCGACCGAGCAAGAGCACACCACCCCAGCCATCCCCTGCAAACAGGGGAGGGAGAAAACCATCACACCGAACGCGTCGCCTCCACCGGCGACACGCGTGAAGCACGTAGCGCGGGCGCGAGTACCGCGCCTTGGCCAAGCAAAAGCAGAACCACCGCGCCGATGCAGACGTAAAGCTCCGGCAAGTGGTCCATTTCAAATTGGGTAACCATCCACAAGTTCATGCCGATGGCCAGAATGCTGCCGATGACGACACCGGCTGCGCTGATCACCAGATTCTCGGCATGGAAATAGCGAAGGATGTCGGCGCGGGTCGCACCCAGTGCGCGACGCACACCAATCTGTTTACGTCGCTGTCCGACCCAGAAGCTGCTGAGGCCGACGATGCCGGCGGCAGTGACTACCAGCAGAATCACCGAGATCACGCTCATCAATACCGCCAGCACGCGATCGCTTTGATAAGCCTGCTCGCGAATCTGCGCGAAGCTGCGCACGCCGGCGTCTTCGCCCGATCCATCGGGTATGACTCGCTGAGGATCTTGTGCATAGAGTGCCGCGGGTACGCTTTTCATTGCCGCCGCCAGTCGGCCGGGTTTGGAGCGAACCACGTAATAGCGCGACGGCTCCAACAGGTGTGACGGCACCAGGGTGGAATTCCATGCACGACTTGGCAGCACGCTTTGGGCATGGCCGGTCTGCATGCGATCGATGATTCCCACGATGGTGCTGGGCACTGTTGTCGAACTGAAATACACCTGCTTGCCCAACGCATCGCCATTGGGAAAAAGGTCGTCAGCCAGATGCTTGCTGACGATGATCACCGAAGGATCCACCACGCCAAGCAAATCTCGACCGGTGATCTCGTCATAGCGAAAATTGCGACCGGCGATCAGATGGACGCCCAGCGTTGCCAACGTGTTCGGATCTGCATCGAAGAAGCCCGTATTCGGGCCTCCGCCGCCGTCCGACTTTTGTCTCAGATGAAGCGACCAGGCGATATTGCTCAACGGCAGCGAGTTGGTTTCGTACGCCTCAGCCACGTCAGGCAGCTGACGTAATGCCGCGAGGTCGCCGGCAATTGACGCCTCCAGCCGCGCCTTGTCTGCCACCGTCGCTGTTTTGATACCCGTATGCGTAGTGGCCACCATGAGCAAGTCGGACTCGTTGAGGCCGCTCGAGCGCTGGATCTTCTCGATGCGGCCACTGATAAGGAACAGCGAGTTGCAGACGATCGCCAGAGTCAGGGCAATCTGCAGCGTAATGAGCACCGTGCCGGCCTTGTGTCGACGCAATGCGGAGATAAGCGGATGGA
>JALYXN010000580.1 GCA_030947085.1 Pseudomonadota bacterium
CTTCACCCCCTTGTGAGGCGGTGAGTCGTGGACGACAGGCCCGAAGGGGAGCTGACATGGATGTCAGCTCCTTTTCGACAGGGCAGGAAGCCCTGTCGAAAAGCCCGGCCGCGGCTCACGGACTTGACGGGCGCAGCCCGGCAAGCGCCGAGGAGGGTGGCCTCTCTTTTGGTGACTTTTCTCTGGCCACGCAGAGAAAAGTCACTCGCCCTCCGCAGGAGGTCGAAACGCTCTTGATTTGAATGAACGCCTTCTTGCTGCCAGCTAACCAGCTCAAAGAATTCACGCTTCGCACATTCGGTGCCAGCGGCCTCCGTTAGCATGGAAGTCTAAACGTCCAAACGCTTTACTTACGCGAACAGTTGCAATCATCTTGCCGCAGCGCAACACTGGACAGATTGCCCCTCAACATGGCCCGATAAACCGTGACCCAGAACGAAACCGCCTCGCTCTCGCCGGACGCCCCCTGGATCGTGATGAAGTTCGGCGGCAGCAGTGTCGCCACGCTTCCGCGCTGGCAAAATATTCGTGAACTGGTGGCCAGCCGTCGTGCCGAGGGCGCGCGGGTGCTGGTGGTGGTTTCCGCGTTGACCGGCATAACGGATGCGCTGAAACAGCTATGCCTCGAAGGCGAGCCGAACAAGCGCAAGGAATGCGCCCGGACTATTGCGCAACGGCACTACGAATTGCTTGAACACATGCAGCTGGAGTTGCCGGCCACGCTCGGTGATCGCTTGAACGATCTCGCCCGGCTTGCCGGGGAGGGTGCCGCCACGCTGGGTGAACTGGCGTGGCAGGCACAGGTGCTGGGGCATGGCGAGTTGATGTCGAGCGCGCTGGGGGCGGCGTTTCTGACCCATTCCGGCCTGAAAACGCAATGGCTGGACGCTCGCGATTGCCTGACGGCGGCGGCCTTGCCCAATCAGAACGAGCGCACCCGGCTGCTGTCATCGATGGTCGATTCGCGCTACGACCCCGCCTTGGCGGCGCGGCTGGCCGGGCTAGGCGAGGTCTTCATCACCCAGGGCTTTATCGCGCGGGAAGCCGGTACGGCCGGTCGCATGGTGCTGCTCGGTCGCGGTGGTTCGGACACCTCGGCGGCCTACTTTGGCGCCTTGCTCAAGGCGCGGCGGGTGGAGATATGGACCGACGTGGCCGGCATGTTTACCGCCAATCCGCGCCAGGTGCCGGGCGCGCGATTGCTGCAAAAACTCGACTACGAAGAGGCGCAGGAAATTGCCTCCACCGGGGCCAAGGTGCTGCATCCGCGCTGCCTGTCGCCATTGCGGGAATCGCGCGTGCCGCTGCTGATCAAGGATACCAACCGTCCCGAACTCGAAGGCACGGTGATCGGCCCCGAGGTGCGCGCGCACGCGCCCAGCGTCAAGGCAATCAGTGCGCGCAAGGGCATCACGCTGGTGTCGATGGAGTCGGTCGGCATGTGGCAACAGGTTGGTTTTCTGGCCGACGTGTTCATGCAGTTCAAGCGGCACGGGCTGTCGGTGGACCTGATCGGTTCGGCCGAGACCAATGTCACCGTCTCGCTCGACCCCACCGAAAACCTGCTCGATTCCGATGCCATCGCCGCGCTGGCCACCGATCTGGCCAAGGTCTGTCGGGTCAAGGTGATTGCGCCGTGTGCCGCGATCACCATGGTCGGCCGTGGCATGCGTTCGATGCTGCACTCGTTGTCCGGCGTGCTGGCCGAGTTTGGCCAACTGCGCGTGCACATGATTTCGCAGTCGTCGAACAATCTCAATCTCACCTTCGTCGTCGACGAGGAAGTGGTCGATACGCTGCTGCCGCATTTGCACGAGCTGTTGATCAGTGCTGGCGCGCTGCGTACCGACGACAGTGCGCTGTTCGGGCCCAGCTGGCAGGCGCTGTACGGCAGCGGTGAAACGCTGGTGCCGGCAGCCGCCTGGTGGCACGAATCGGAACGTGCGCGTCTGCTGCAGATCGGCAACGAGGCCAGCCCGCGCTACGTGTATCACTTGCCCACCGTGCGGCATCAGGCGCGTGAGCTGAAGTCGCTGGCGGCGGTGGACCGGCTGCACTACGCGGTCAAGGCGAATACACATCCAGCGATCCTGCAGGCGCTGGCCGAAGAAGGCTTCGGGTTCGAATGTGTGTCGCCGGGCGAGCTGCGTGCCGTGCTGGCGGCGGTGCCGGAATCGTCGCCGCTGCTGTTCACGCCCAACTTCGCGCCGCGCGAGGATTACGCCTGGGCGCTGACCACCCGCGCGACGGTGTCGCTGGACTCGTTGTACCCGCTGGAAAACTGGGGCGAGCTGTTCCGTGGCCACGAGATGGTGTTGCGGGTAGACCTGGGGCGCGGCCTGGGCCATCACGAGAAAGTGCGTACCGGCGGCAGCGGCAGCAAGTTCGGGCTGCCGGTGGATCAACTGGACGCGTTCCTGCGGCTGGCCGACGCCCACGGCGTGATCGTGCGCGGTCTGCACGCGCATCTCGGTTCGGGCGTGCTTGACAGTGGTCACTGGGGTGAGGTCTATGCCCAGCTGGCCAGTTTGGCCGAGCGCATCGGCAGCGTCGCCTTCATCGATATCGGCGGCGGCCTTGGCGTGCCCTCGCACCCGGGCGAGGCGCGGCTGGATATCGCCGCGCTTGATCGCGTGCTGCGCGAGGTCAAGGCGGCCTATCCGCATTACCAGCTGTGGATGGAGCCGGGCCGCTATCTGGTCGCCGACGCTGGCGTGCTGCTGGCGCGGGTCACCCAGCAAAAGGGCAAGGCCGCGCTGCGTTATCTCGGTATCGATACCGGCATGAACAGCCTGATACGCCCGATGCTGTACGAAGCCTGGCACGAGATCGTCAACCTGACCCGACTGGACGAGCCGGCGACCGCGCTGTACCAGGTGGTCGGCCCCATCTGCGAAAGCGGCGATGTGCTCGGCACCGATCGACGCCTGCCCGAGGCGCGGGAGGGCGACGTGATCCTGATCGCCCAGGCCGGTGCCTACGGCAAGGTGATGTCGAGCCCGTACAACATGCGCGCCGAAGCTGAGGAAATCATCATCGAGTGATCTCGCCTCGCACGCACCGGGTGCGTCGGGGATAATGCGGTCTGGCTGTGGAGAGTGTTTTGGTGAACCAAGTGATGCAACCGCGTCTGACCCAGGTCTTTCGTTTTACCCGGGTGAGTTACGCCGATGGCGTGGCCGAACTGGGCTATGCGTTTGACGATGGCGATGAGATGGTCGAGCGGATCCGTTTTCCGCGGGCGCCCGCCGTGCCGGCTGCGCGTCGCCCGGCATTCGATGCCGCGCTCAAGATGCTGCATCTGATCGCCGGCGTCAGTTACTACAAGGCAGGCGTGCCGCCGAAGATAGAACTGGCTGACGGTCCGCTGGACGACGCCTCGGCCGAGCTACTCGACCAGCTGTATCTGCACGGGCTGGCGGAATTCGCCTATCGCAACGGACTGGATCTGCGCGGGCGCATCGCGTTTCCGCGCGGAGGCAGTGCGCCCGCAGCCGTGTCGCTGGATC
>JALYXN010000058.1 GCA_030947085.1 Pseudomonadota bacterium
GCCACCAAACCGTTCCGCCCCGACCTTCGTCAGTGCGGCCGTCAGCGTCGTCTTGCCGTGATCCACGTGACCAATCGTGCCGACGTTGACGTGCGGCTTGGTGCGTTCGAATTTACCCTTTGCCATGCGCGCTAAACCCCGATGGAGTCAATGAATTGAAAAGAAACATCCCACCATGGAACAGACCACGGCAGGCGAGTGAATTGGTGCTCATGACAGGAATCGAACCTGTGACCTCTTCCTTACCAAGGAAGTGCTCTACCGACTGAGCTACATGAGCGTGTATTGGAATATTGCAGCCATCATCCCTGATGGAAAACTACGGACCGGCATCCTGTCGGAATCTTCAAATAAAGCCTTAATTCATGCAACATCTGAACTGATCAACGTCACTTCGCAAATGCAGCGCAATGGAGCGGAAGACGGGAATCGAACCCGTGTAATCAGTTTGGAAAACTGATGTTCTACCATTGAACTACTCCCGCCCTGCACGGAACCTTTGCTGATCGCGCCGCTTTCGCGTCGCGAGATGCCGCTTGAAACACTGGTGCACTGGTGGAGGGAGGTGGATTCGAACCACCGAAGGCGTAAGCCAGCAGATTTACAGTCTGCCCCCGTTGGCCGCTTGGGTATCCCTCCAACAAAGAACGGGTATTGTCGCGGGCACCCCGAAGACTGTCAACAGTTCTTGAGCATGAATGTGCTTTACGCCGTTTGCGAAGTCGATCACCCGAAGGCAGGCAGTCGGGTGCACCGCCCGCAAGAACCCAGATGTGAGACCGAACCTGCGGGCGGATCCTGTGCATGCAGCTTTGCCCGCCCGTGGCAAACGTCTGTTGGGTACCGGTGATCGCGCCGCGCTGGTTGAGCAGCGGATGTGGCGCACCAGGCCCTGAAAGACCTCAGTCCGGCTGAACGTTCGAGCGAAGCTTGACCACTTCGTGCTCCATTGCCCGCGACAGATCCATCAGTTTTCTGGCGTAGCTTTGTAACTGTCGATCCTCGTCGTTCCTGGGTTCCCATACCGAGACTGCCGTAGGCTTGCCGTCAGGACTGTCCAGCGCCACGAACACCATGACGCAACTGGTGGCAAGGCGCTGCTCCCCTTTGCGCAGATCGCGCGCCAGCACGTCCACAGCCATGTGCATGCTGGAGGTGCCAGTATGGATGAGGCGAGCACGCACGGTCACGATGTCGCCGATCAGGATCGGCGCCACAAACTGGATTCCGCTGACCGATACGGTGACGCAATAGGCGCCGCTCCATGCCACGGCACAGGCGTAACCCGCCTGGTCGATCCACTTCATGGCCATGCCGCCGTGAACCTTTCCCCCAAAATTGACATCGGTGGGTTGGGCGAGAAAACGGAACGTCACTTCGTGCTGCTGACTGGACATGGGTCTCCACTCTGGATTGAGGATCAAGGCACCATTATGCCGCCGAAGCAGCCGGGAGGCCCTGTTCGCGCCAACAGAAAACCCCGCCTGAGCGGGGTTTTCTTAAGTTATTCAGTCGGCGTCAGACGTTGAACAGGAAGTTCAGCACGTCGCCATCCTTGACCACGTAGTCCTTGCCTTCAGCGCGCATCTTGCCAGCCTCTTTGGCGCCCGCCTCGCCACGATAGCGAATGAAGTCGTCGAAACCGATCGTCTGTGCCCGGATGAAACCGCGCTCGAAATCGGTATGGATGACCCCGGCGGCCTGCGGGGCGGTATCACCAATGTGAATCGTCCAGGCCCGCACTTCCTTCACTCCGGCAGTGAAGTAGGTCTGTAAACCCAGCAGCTCGAAGGCTGCCCGTCCGAGTCGACTCAGGCCGGGCTCTTCCAGCCCCAATTCGGCCAGGAATTCGGCGCGGCTCTCGTCATCGAGCTCCGCCATCTCCGATTCGATGGCAGCGCATACCGAAACCACCGGCGCGCCTTCAGTCGCCGCGTGTTCGCGTACCTTGTCCAGCAGCGGATTGTCGGTAAAACCGTCTTCGGCGACGTTGGCCACGTACATGGCCGGCTTGATGGTCAGCAGCGACAACGGCTTGAGCAGCAACTTTTCTTCATCGGACAAGGCCAGCGAACGCGCGGGCTTGCCCTCGTTGAGGTGCGGGACCACTTGCTCCAGCACCGCCACCAGCGCCTTGGCGGCCTTGTCGCCGGCCTTGGCCTTCTTCTGCTCGCGCGCCAGCACCTTGTCGGCGGTAGCCAGATCGGCCAGCGCCAGTTCGGTGCCGATGACGATGATGTCGTCGATTGGATCGATCCGACCGGCGACGTGGATGATGTTGTCGTCATGGAAGCAGCGCACCACGTTGACGATCGCATCGGTTTCGCGGATGTTGGCCAGAAACTGGTTGCCGAGCCCCTCCCCTTTGGAGGCCCCCGCCACCAGTCCGGCGATATCGACAAACTCGACGATCGCAGAGACCACTTTCTGCGGCTTCACGATCTCGGACAGCTTGTCCAGACGCGCATCCGGCACTTCCACGATGCCGACGTTTGGCTCGATCGTGCAGAACGGGTAGTTCGCCGCCTCGATGCCGGCCCTGGTCAGCGCATTGAAAAGGGTGGACTTGCCGACATTGGGCAGGCCGACGATGCCGCATTTGATACCCATTTGAGCTCCGGGATTCGTGATTTGGGAATTGGGATTCGAAACAGCGGGTTCTGCCAAGCTTCTGACGAATCCCGAATCCCAAATCACGAATCCCGGTTTGTATGCAGTTGCTTCATCGCTTTTTCGAACTGACCGTTTACTGCAAGCGGCAACACATCCAGCGCCCTGGCGATGCCGCTCAGGATCGCGTCTTCATCTTGTGCTGACGGGCGACCAAGCACCCACGAGGTCACCCGATCCTTGTGCCCAGGATGGCCAATGCCGATCCGCAGCCGATGAAACTTGCCGTGACCCAGGTGAGCGAAGGTGTCGCGCAGCCCATTCTGACCACCGTGGCCGCCGTCGAACTTCAGACGAACGGTACCCGTGGGCAAATCCAGGTCGTCGTGCGCAATCAGGCACTGGTCCGGCTCGATCTTGTAGTAATTCAGCGCCGAAATCACGGCGATGCCACTCTTGTTCATGAACGTGGCCGGCTTGAGCAGCCACACCGGTTCACCGCTAATTCGTACCCGGCATGATTCGCCATGCAGCTTGCCATCAAAACTGAAGCGCTCGCCCTGTTCGGCGGCCAGCGCGTCCACAAACCAGAACCCGGCATTGTGCCGGGTTCCGAGATGTTCGGCACCGGGGTTGCCCAGACCGACGATGAGTCGCAAACCAGCCATGCGAACAAGCAACCTTGACAACCCGCGTCGCTGACGACGCGGGTTGTCGCGGCTTACTTCTTGTCGTCCTTCTTGGCGGCAGCGTCGGGCACTGCGGCGGCATCACCCTCGGCAGGAACTTCCTCGATTTCTTCCTTGACCGTGTTGGCAGTGACCACGGCAATGTCGTGGCTTTCACCCAGGTGCAGCGCAACGATTTCCACATTGTCCGGCAGCTTAAGCTCGGACAAATGGATGATGTCGCCAGGGTCCAGTTCACCCAGATCCAGCTCGATGAACTCGGGCAGATCCTTGGGCAGGCAGGAGATCTCGACCTCGGTCAGGTTGTGCGAAACCACCACACCGGAGGTCTTGGCAGCGGACGACTTCTCCTGATTCAGGAAGTGCAGCGGCACGCTGACGCGGATGGCTTCGTTCTCGTTCACGCGCAGGAAATCCATATGCATCATCAGCTGCTTGTACGGATGCTTCTGCCAGTCGCGCACCAGCACCTTCTGCACCTTGCCGTCGACGTTCAGGTCGAGCAGGGAAGAGAAGAACCACTCGTGCTTGGCAGCGAGCAGGATGGTGTTGTGTTCGATCTGGATGCTCTCTGGAGCACCACCGGCGCCGTAGATGACGGCGGGCACGAAAGCGGCACGACGCAGGCGGCGGCTCGCACCTTTCCCCTCGTCCTTGCGGCTTTGCGCCTTGATTTCATGAGTCTTGGACATGTCTTTACTACCTTGGTTGATGTTTGCCGCCTCGCGGCGACTTGAAAGGTTTCCCCGCGACCAGAGGAACCCAGTACAGAGATGAGGGGCGAGTAGCGAGGGCGCAAAATTCGATGTGACGCCCTCGCTACTCGTCCCTCGTCCCTCAATCCACGTAAAGCGAACTCACCGATTCGCCAAAGGCGATTCGGCGAATCGTTTCCGCCAGCAACTCGGCGACCGAGAGCTGACGAACCTTGCTGCAGGCCTGTACTTCCGGACGCAGCGGCAGGGTATTGGTTACCACCAGCTCATCGAGCTGGGATCTTTCGATGTTGCTGACCGCGGCACCGGACAGCACCGGATGCACACAATACGCCACCACCTTGCGGGCGCCGCGCTCTTTCAGCGCTGCGGCTGCCGCACACAAGGTGCCAGCGGTATCGACGATGTCGTCGACCATGACGCAGGTCTTGCCCTCCACGTCACCAATGATGTTCATCACCGTGGACACATTGGCCCGCGGACGACGCTTGTCGATGATTGCCAGGTCGGCATCATCCAGCCGCTTGGCGATCGCGCGAGCTCGCACCACGCCGCCTACATCAGGGCTGACCACGATCAGGTCGTCCATGCTGTGGCTGCGCCAGATGTCGGCCAGCAACACCGGCGAGGCATAGACATTGTCGACCGGCATGTCGAAAAAACCCTGGATCTGATCGGCGTGCAGGTCGACGGTCAGCACCCGATCCACGCCAGCGGCGCCGATCATCCGGGCGGCCAGCTTGGCGGTGATCGGCACCCGTGCCGAACGGGGGCGACGATCCTGCCGGGCATAGCCAAAATATGGAATGACCGCGGTCACGCTGGACGCGGAGGCACGCTTCAGCGCGTCGACCAGGGCGAGCAACTCGAACAGGTTCTCCGCACTCGGTGCGCCGGTGGGCTGCAACACGAAGATCTCCTGCCGACGCACGTTCTCCTCGATCTCGATCTGCACTTCGCCGTCGCTAAAGGTGCCGACCTGGGCCTTGCCGAGCGGCACGCCGAGACGATGGGCGACGTCCTCAGCCAGCACGCGGTGGGCGTTGCCGGTAAAGAGCATCATCGGTGCGGACGTATCCACGGTGTCACCTCGGAACAAAAGCCATCATGAAATGGCTGGGGCGGCAGGATTCGAACCTGCGTATGCGGGAATCAAAATCCCGTGCCTTAACCAGCTTGGCGACGCCCCAGTAAAATGTTTATTCGAACGTGTCCAATTACTCGCTGACCACCGCGATACCCGCGGCTGTCACGCCGTCCGTGTGATCACGACGCGCTCCGATGACGCGTCAATGCATCCTGCAAGGGTGAAATCTCGACTCCCGTGGCCACTTGAGCCGTGAATGCCGCCGGACATTTTTCAGCGATCGCCACCGCACGCACCAGCGACCTTGTCTCGAGAAACACGCAACCGCCGCTGCCGGAAAGTCGCGCCTGACCGAATCCGCCGAGCCAATCCAGCGCCGCAGCGACCCGCGGGTGCCGCGCACGCACTACCGGCGCGAAGGCATTTTCTGTGGTTTGGCCTGAAGCAAAGGATGAAATTGTCGCTCGCGGCGCATTTCGTGTCAATTCAACCGCCTGAAAGAGTTCGGCCGTGGGAACCCCTTCGCGCGGGTCGAGCAGCACGTAATGGCGCTCAGGCAAGCGTATCGGGGTGAGTTGCTCACCGATGCCTTCCGCCCAGGCTGAACGGCCTCGAACGAAAACCGGCACATCGGCGCCCAGTTGGCGCGCCAATTCCGCCAACGCATTCTCGTCTAGGCGGAGTTGCCACAGATAATTGAGCGCGACCAGCGCCGTCGCTGCATCCGAGCTGCCGCCACCCAACCCACCGCCCATCGGAATGCGCTTTTCCACCTCTATGTCCACGCCGTCGTTGGTCCCGGCATACGCCTTCAGCAGGTTCGCTGCCCGCACTACCAGATCGTGTTCTGCCGGCACACCAGGCATTTCCCGCAACAGGCAGACCTGGTCATCGTTCCTGATCCGCAGTCGCACTTCATCGCCCCAGTCAAGCAGGCGGAAAACGGTTTGCAGCTCGTGATAGCCATCGGGCCGCTGTCCGACAATGCGCAGAAACAGATTCAGTTTCGCCGGAGCCGGCCATCGCGTCCATGCGGAAGCTGCCAGCGGACGGCTCATGAACACACGCAACGGATCGGGGAATCCGTTTTCGCGATCACGTTGCCGCGCATAGGCAAACGCAGGGTCATTCTTGTCGACTTCGGCAAAGCCATGTTTCAGGTAAAACGGGGCATTCCACGGCACATCGGCAAGCGTCCCCAGGTCCATCCGACGGTAACCCGCCTCGCGCGCCCATTGGCAGGCGTGCTCCAGCAGCGCCCCGCCGATACCGCGCCGGCCCGCGTCCGGCAAGACGTTTATCTCAGCGATGCCGATGGCGCCGCCGCTCACATCGTCATCCAGCCAGACAAACCCGAGCGGCTCGTTCGCAGCTCCCAGCGCTACCCAGACCAATCCACGACCAATCGCCTGCTGCAACAACTCCGGCGGAATCGACATCCCCGAATAACTGGGCCATGCCGGATGCCCGAGAAACAGCTGCACTGCCTTGCGCTCGATCGCACACAGGGCAGCGACATGGCTGGAGTCGGCACGTTCAATTAACAGGGACATCGTTTATTCCGCAGCAGGCCCGGCGAGCATGTCACCATCAAAGGGTGCACAGCCTAACGCAGGTGGCCCAGAAGCCGATCGGACTTCAGTTGGTCGGTCTTCGAATGCTCAAGCCGACAACGAAAACCCGTCAAGCACCTAGTGAAGCTGCCAGGACTCGATCGAAAGCTTCACCTTGTATGGCGATTTACTTGCATAGACCTTTTTTGGCAGCGGCGGCTGATGGCGGGCGTCCCATTCGCGATAATCCACCGTCCAGCCATCCTGACGCAGAAACGAAGGCAATCGATCCTCGCCAAAATCGAGGGTGGCCGGGCCGCTGTCGGCACGCAAACCCAGCACCCAGGCGCGCAGGTCGCCAAGCGGCACTTCCCAGCCCAACGCCTTGCGCATCAGGGTTTCGGCATCCGGCCCCCGTAGCGGACCGTCTTTCAGGCCTTCCAGCAGTGCCCCGTCCGGGCCGCCGCTGAGCCGGAAATTCGCCCCGCTTATCGCCGGGCCACGCAGCACGAACTCGTAGTGGTCACCGTTCTGGGTCCAGCTGAAGCTGCCACTGCCACCATCCTTGCCGTTGGAGACGCCAAGACGACCTTGCAAGGTCCAGTGGTCAAGACCGGCCAACTGTTGCTCCCGTGCGGCCTGGGCCCTGAGCAGGCTGACATCGCTCTTGATCAGCACTTGTGGGGCCGTGGCACAGGCAGCCAGCAGGATCGGCAATACCACCGCCAGCCAACGCCTGTAACGCGTCATGGATGCAACCGCTTGAGTGTCTCCTGCAAGGCCACGCTATGTGGGTCAAGCTTTCTGACCTCGTCGAAAACCTGCTGCGCCTTCTGCTTGTCACCTTGCACCCACAAAACTTCGCCCAGGTGCACGCCGACGTCGGCGTCCTTGCGGGTCGACCAGGCGCTGCGCAGCGTTTGTGCCGCCTTCGCCAATTGCCCCTTTCGGTATTGCAGCCAGCCCCAGGAGTCGGCGATGGCCGGGTCGTCGGGTTTGGCCTTGCGAGCGACCTGAATCAGACGCTCGGCCTCGGGCAGATCACGATTGGCATCGGCCAGCGTGTACCCCAGCGCATTGCTGGCGTCCACATCGCCCGGCTTGATCGTCAGCAGACGCTGCAAATCCTTTACCGCCAGATCGATCTGGCCAGCCTCGGCATACGTCAGGCCGCGACCATAAAGCAGACCCGGATCGTTGGGGATGACCTGAAGGGCGCGACTGAAGGCTGTCTCCGCCTTGGCGTATTCCTTGTCACTGACGTACAACTCGGCGTCGGCCTGCCAGGCTTGCTGCAACTGTGCCGGATGGTCGAGATAATCAAGCTGAAGTTGCTCCAGCATCTGGTGTGCTTCGGCCTTGCTGCCTTGGGTATAGAGAATCAAGGCACTGCGCAGATCGGCGTCGAAGGCATGCGGATCGTCGTCGGCAACCTGCTCGTACCAACCCAGCGCCTGCTCGCTGTGACGCTGCATCTCGGCCAGCTGACCAAGCAGGAAAGCGCTCTTCCCGCGAACATCGGGCTTCGCCTTCTGGATCTCCTGGTAAAGCCCGGCCAACGCCTGCTGGTCGCGCTCGTGAGCGGCCAAACCGACACGCAAGGCATAGATATCGGCGCTCTGGGCGCCGTGGCCAAGCAGACGCGAGGCAGCAGCGTAATCACCGGCTTCACTCAACATGCCGGCATAGGCCAGCCGCAAGCGGGTATTCGACGGCTCCTTTTCGAGTGCCTTGCGCAGCAGCGCTTCAGCGCCCTTCTTGTCGCCCTCGCGGGCCTTCATCTGTGCCGCCCAGGCATAGGTCTCGGCAGAGTGGAACCGCTGGATCGCCGCTTGGGCAATCTCCGCGGCATAAGCGTGACGACCGAACTTGTCGCCCAACTCGCTCATGGCCAGCCAAGCCTGCGGGTCGTCCGGCAGGCGCTGCGGTGTGGCCAGGGTTTCGAGAAGACGCCCGGCCTGAGCCTGATCGCGCGCGCTCAGCAGCACCCTGCCGAAACTGCGCCAGGCGTCCTTGTCGCCACTTTTGATCAACAGCTCGAGCTGACGTTTCGCCTCGTCGGCATCCCCTCGATTCAAGGCCAGCTCCGCCCGCGCCTGCGCCATCCCCCCAGGCTTGGCTCCCAGCGCCTGCCAGCGATCCAGCGCCCGCGCCGCCGCATTGCCGTCATGCGTGGCGATGGCCAGCGTGGCGGCGCGCTCGGCCACCTGTGGATCGTTGCTCATGACCATCGCCTTGCCGTAATAACCGGAGGCTGCGCTCAGGTGACTGTGATTGAGCGCCATCTCGCCAGCCAGCAGTTGCGCCAGCAGGTCGTGGTCGGCATCCGGCGTGGCGACGACCATCCGGGCCAGCGGCTGCGCCATGCCGGGTGATTTCGGCGTCGTTTGACGCGGTACGGCGGCGCAGGCGCCTAAAGTCAGCGCCAATGTCGTCAGTGCCGTAAAATGCCGCAGTTGCTTGAACTTGCTCCACCTGCTCCGCACACTACTCTCCATCCGTCTGCCTGTTTCGCACGTATCGGCCGTCGCCGGCTCGCGCCAAGCTTAGCCTACGCCGCCCCATCCTTTTTGCCGAGATTCCTGCACGCCCATGCCGCTGATCGCCCTCGGGATCAATCACCTCACCGCGCCGGTCAGCCTGCGCGAACAGGTGGCGTTCGACGAGGACGCCGCGGGCGCGGCCTTGCTCGAACTGACCCGCGAGCCGGGGGTGGAAGAGGCAATGATTCTTTCCACCTGCAATCGCACCGAACTTTACGTGGGAGTGGCGGCCGGAGCAGAAGGCATCCCGCAGGCATGGCTGACTGGTCATCACCATCTGACCCTCGGCAAGCTGGATGAGTTCCTCTATCGACACGACGAACGGGACGCCGTACGCCACATTTTCCGCGTCGCCACCGGTCTGGATTCGATGGTGCTTGGCGAGCCCCAGATTCTCGGTCAGGTGAAAGATGCGTACCAGCAGGCGCGAGGTGCCAATGCGCTGAAAGCGCCCCTGGACCGCCTGCTGCAGCACACCTTTGCAGTCGCCAAGCGTGTGCGTACCGACACCCGCATTGGCGCGCATACCGTTTCAGTAGCGTTTACTGCCGTGCGGCTGGCTGAACAGGTATTTGCCGACCTCAAGCAGGCCTGCGTACTGTTGATCGGTGCCGGCGACACGATCGAACTGGCGGCGCGGCATCTGGCGGAAAAGCAGGCGCGCCGGATCATCGTCGCCAACCGCACGCCGGAAGCCGCCCAGGAACTGGCGGGCCGCTACGGTGGTTACGCTATCGCCCTGGCCGACCTGCCGCTGCATCTGGCCGAGGCAGACATCATCATTTCTTCCACGGCGTCGCGACAACCTGTGGTCACCCGCGTCATGGTCGAAAAGGCCATGGCGACACGACCCCGCAAGCCCATGTTCATGGTCGATATCGCGGTGCCGCGAGACATCGAGCCCAGCGTGAGCGAGTTGCCCGACGTCTATCTCTACGGCATCGACGATCTGCAGCAAGTCATCGATGACAATCTGCGCTCCCGTGCCGCGGCGGCCCATGACGCCGAAGCGATCATCGATC
>JALYXN010000064.1 GCA_030947085.1 Pseudomonadota bacterium
AAGTGCTTCAGAAGCCGGTGCAGCAGATCTGCGCGATAGCTGGATGTCGAGCCGAGCACGACCGGTGGGGGTGTTTCTGTTTGGGGTGACATGTGGGTTAAAGCATAACTTGGCCGAGCCCCGATGCTCCCGTCCCGCTCATCCCCACCAAACCGGGCGCCGCTGGCCAGGAAGCCTGGTTCCACCTCTCCGAGCCGGAATGGGCACCGGTTGGGCAATGTCCCGTGCGCCTGCGAATGGTACCGACCATCTCAGCTTTTGTCCGTTCATCAAAGGTCTCCGGGGCCAACGTCTGAGATTATCTGCAGCCACTTACCCGGCTCCGCATCGATGAGCCGACGATCCGAGTGCCGCATTGCAGATTGGGCTTCTTGCTCCGCACCTAGGCGAGGGAGCACTGCGGGCTTTCGGTTTAGCTCCTTCTCCTGCTTGCAGGGGGAGGCTGGGAGGGGGTTGGCTTTTGACGTTGGGCGAAGAGCGACCCCACCCTAGCCCTCCGCTGCACGCAGGGGAGGGGCAGTGCGCGCTTTCGGTGCAGTTTAACTAACTTGACATAATGGGTAACTCGACGTCACGTGTCCGATTCGCATCGGATGTGTTCGCGCATGGCGCTGTCCAGGTCACGCTGGGCCTTGTTCAATGCGCCGAGCAATGGCTGCAGGCGGTCACGCGTGTCGCGCATCGAGGCGATGGCTTGGTCGAGCTCCTGCTGGCTTGCCGTGGGCGAGCGGTCGCGGATCCACAGGCGCTGTTGCAACAAGGCGCGCAGTCCCGCGTCGATAGCGTGCTGGGCGTCCTGTTCGCTGGCGGCGGGCAGGTCGGGATTGAGCGACATCACCGCGTGGGCTTGTTGCAGGCTGGAGCGGCAAGTCTTGAGGTCTGCTTCCAGCCGGTCGGCCAGATTCACCAGATTATTGAGGCTGTTGCCGCGTCGGTTTTGTCGACGACGCAGCACCAGCGCGCTGCCGAGCAGGGCAATCAGCAGCGCAAGCAGGACGGACGCGCCAAGCGTCAAATGGGAATTCAATGGCTGAAGCTCTTGGGCAAGTGATTAAGTCTGCCGTATTCGACCCATATGAGGCAAAATGGGGGTCTGAAGGAAGGCACGCATGATTGCGCCAGACGCCTCAAAGGTTGACTTTGCAACGCTTCAAATCTAATATTTCCCGCTTATGTCCGTGACACTGCCAGACTCCCTGGACGCTTGGCGCATGGTTTCGGCGCGGCGTTCATTCGAAGGAACGCTACCCATCGCGACCTTGTCACGCCTTTGCGAGGCGCTGGCCGACTCTGATGGCGTGGTGAAGTTCGGGCTGGATTTCGGACGTGACAGCCTCGGTATCAGCTACGTGGATGTCCGCGCACAGGCGGATCTGACACTGACCTGTCAGCGAACGCTGGAGCCTTTCGTTCTGCCGGTCACGGTGGACACCAGGCTTGGTCTGATCAAAGCGGAGCGCGATGAGGCTGGGCTGCCGCCTGATTGCGAACCGTTGCTGGTGGCCGAGGATGGCCGCATGAATCCGGCAGACGTGATTGAAGACGAATTGTTGTTGGCGCTGCCGCTGGTTCCGATAAATCCGGACAGCAGCATCTCCGACCAAGTGACAGGCCAGGATCCGGATGGCATTTCCGGTGAAGGGCGCGCTGAAAATCCTTTCGCAGTATTGCGCGAACTGAAGAAGTAACCACCGATCCGGGTCCTTGATTCCGGTTCATCTTGATTCCAGAACATTCCGTTTCCGTTGGAGAATTACCATGGCAGTTGCCAAGAGCCGCCGTACCCCGTCCACTCGTGGCATGCGTCGTTCGCACGACTCGTTGAAGACCGCGCAGCTTTCGACCGATCCGACCAGCGGTGAGGTGCATCTGCGCCATCACATCACCAAGGACGGATTTTATCGTGGCAAGAAAGTGATCGATACCAAGGGAGCGGTGTCGGCTGAGGATTGATCGATCCAACGGATTCCTCTTGGACTCCGTGTTGATGGTCAGGTAAAACGGCGCGGTGACGCGCCGTTTTGCGTTCAGGAACGCCTGGACGTACTGTTGCGATTTGATGTCGACGCCGTGACGGCGGTCGATCCTCTGTTATTGCTGATGGAAAGTTGAATGGCCCAGATCTACGCCCGCATTATTGCCACCGGCAGCGCGCTGCCCGAGCGCGTGGTGACCAACGCCGATCTGGAGAAGATCGTCGAGACCAGTGACGAGTGGATTCGCACTCGCACCGGTATTCGCCAGCGTCATATTGCAGCCGACGGCGAGACTACCGGCGACCTGGCTTTTGGTGCTGCCCAGAACGCGTTGGAGGCGGCAGGCGTCAAAGCGTCCGAGCTTGACCTGATCATCTTGGGCACCACGACGCCGGACATCATCTTTCCGTCCACGGCGTGCTTGGTGCAGCATCGGCTGGGAGCCAACGGATGTGCCGCATTCGATATCAACGCCGCCTGCTCGGGTTTTGTCTACGCACTAGGTATAGCGGACAAGTTCATCCGCAGCGGGCAGTCGAAAAAGGTGCTGGTGATCGGTGCCGAGACCCTCACCCGCATGGTCGACTGGACCGAGCGCGAGAGCTGTGTGCTGTTCGGTGACGGCGCTGGGGCGGTGGTGCTCGAGGCGTCGACCGAACCCGGCATCTACGCCACCTGTCTGCACGCCGATGGTGGCCACAAGGATTTGCTCTACAACCCGGTCGGCGTTTCGGTCGGTTTTACCGACGAGCCCAATCACGGCGTGCGTATTCGCATGGCGGGACGCGAAGTGTTCAAGGTCGCGGTCAAGACCCTGGATTCGCTGGTGGGTGAGACCCTGCAGGCCGCGGGCATGCAGGAATCGGACATCGACTGGCTGATTCCCCATCAAGCCAATTTGCGCATCATCGAGGCAACCGCGAAGCGGCTGAAAATGTCGATGGATCGCGTGATTGTGACGGTCGACAAGCACGCCAACACCTCGTCGGGCTCGGTGCCGCTGGCGCTCGATTACGCCGTGCGCTCGGGCAAGGTGCAGCGCGGTCAGAATCTTCTGCTGGAGGCATTCGGCGGTGGATTTACCTGGGCGTCGGCGTTGCTGCGCTACTGAACCATTCGGGTTCTGCCGTGCTTGATGATGCCGCCCGATGGGCGGCATCATGCTTTGCAGGCCATGAGAGCTGTTGAATACAGCTGCGTATGGGCCGGGATACTGGCACCATGGCCGTTTTCCGCCACGGGATCCGTGCATTCATGAGTTCAACTTCCGCTTCGCTCGCTTTTGTGTTCCCCGGTCAGGGTTCGCAGTCCGTCGGCATGCTGGCCGACCTTGCTGCCGTCCATCCGGAGGTCAGGGCAACATTCGCGGAGGCGTCGCAGGGCGCGTCATTCGATCTGTGGACGTTGGCGATGGACGGGCCGGAAGAACAGCTCAATCGCACCGAGAACACCCAGCCGGCCTTGCTGGCGGCAAGCGTGGCGGTATGGCGGGTCTGGCAAAAGCTTGGTGGTGCGCAACCGGCGCAGCTTGCCGGGCACAGCCTGGGCGAGTACAGCGCGCTGGTCGCTGGCGGTGCGTTGTCGCTGCATGACGCCGCGGCGCTGGTGGCCGAGCGTGGGCGCCTGATGCAAGCGGCGGTGCCGGCAGGTGTCGGCGCGATGGCGGCCATTCTGGGCGGCGACGACGCGCAAATCGCCGCGGTTTGTGAGCAGGTGGCGCAAGGGCAGGTGGTTTCGCCAGCCAATTTCAATTCGCCTGGCCAGCTAGTGATCGCCGGTCACGCCGAAGCCGTTGATCGAGCGCTCGCCAAGCTCGCCGAGCTGGGCGTGAAGAAGGCCATCAAGCTGGCCGTTTCCGTACCCTCGCATTGCGCGCTGATGCGTGATGCGGCCGATCAGCTGGGGCTGCGGATGAGTTCGATCGCCTGGAAGCAGCCCTTGATCCCGGTGATCCAGAATGCCGATGCCCAGCCGCATGATGATGTCGACGACATTCGCGCCTCGCTGCAGCAGCAACTATATATGCCGGTGCGCTGGACCGAATGCGTGCAGGCGCTTATTGCCGGGGGTGCCACGCGTATCGCAGAGTGCGGGCCCGGCAAGGTATTAAGTGGCCTGGTCAAACGCATCGACAAGAGCGTGGCGGCGCGTACGATCGGCGCGCCCGCCGAGCTTGATGCCGCGCTTGCGCAGTGGACTTGATCAACAACCCTTTTCGGGCGCGCGTTCCCTTTCCATGAATGTCAGGAATTCCCACACATGAGCAACTCCCTTCAGGGTGAAATAGCACTGGTCACCGGAGCCAGTCGCGGTATCGGTGCGGCGATTGCCGACGAGCTGGCAGCCATGGGCGCCACCGTGATCGGCACGGCCACCAGCGAACCGGGGGCGACAGCCATCGGCGAGCGACTGGCCGCGCTGGGCGGCCACGGTCGAGTGCTGGACGTCACCGACAGTACGACGGTCGACGCGCTGATCAGCGATATTGCCAAGCAGTTCGGCGCGATATCGATCCTCGTCAACAACGCGGGAATCACCCGCGATCAACTGCTGCTGCGCATGCGCGAAGAGGATTGGAACATCATCCTCGACACCAATCTCAGCTCCGTCTATCGCACTTCCAAGGCGGTGCTGCGTGGCATGATGAAGGCACGCAGAGGACGGATCATCTCGATCGCTTCGGTGATCGGCCTGACCGGTAATCCGGGTCAGGCGAACTACGCCGCGGCGAAGGCCGGCGTGATCGCGTTTTCGAAGTCGCTGGCGCGCGAGATCGGTACCCGGGGCATCACCGTCAACGTGGTGGCACCGGGTTTCATCGATACCGACATGACCCGTGCATTGCCGGAAGAATCGAAGCAGGCCTTGCTCGGACAGATCGCTTTGGGGCGGTTGGGTGAGGTGGCCGACATCGCCAGGGCGGTGGGTTTCCTGGCCTCTCCCAGCGCGGCTTACATCACCGGCGAAACCCTTCACGTCAACGGCGGCATGTACATGCCGTAAAGGTAGTAGTCGCCAGCGGGCTCGTTTTAGGGGACAATTGTGCTTTCGCGTCCGTCTTGCGCGTCCGTCTTGCCGACGACGCTGGGTATACCGGTGCATCGTGGCAGCCTGACGGTTTAGCCACTACAATGCCGCGAGCCTTTTGCCAGCATCACGCTGGCGTGGACAAACCTTTTGTCAGCCGCTGGCTGGCAAGTACAGATATTTACTCCTTGAGAGGTATGGGCAACATGAGCACCATCGAAGAGCGCGTCAAGAAAATCGTCATCGAGCAGTTGGGCGTGAAAGAAGATGAAGTCACGGCGAACGCTTCGTTCGTGGATGATCTGGGCGCAGATTCGCTGGACACGGTGGAACTGGTCATGGCGCTCGAGGAAGAGTTCGAGACCGAAATTCCGGATGAAGACGCCGAGAAGATCACCACGGTTCAGCAGGCTGTCGATTACATCAAGGCCCACTCCAAGGATTGATCGGTACGGCACGTATTGGCCCGGCTCGTATGACTCGGGATCGATCGCCGCATACCCGACGGGCTGGCAGGTGTTTCGCCAGTCGTTCCATGTAGTTATGTCGAATGCTGCGCCTTCTTGGCGCAGTTTTCGTTTCTGCATTTTGAAACGTCCGAGCCCGTATGGTGGGTGGGAAACGTCGCTGCCGTTGTGGGACGACATATCCATGATTCGGGTCGCGCATACCGCCGATCCTGAATTTACGGAATCACGAAGGAAAACAACATGAGCAAGCGTCGCGTAGTAGTGACCGGCATGGGCATCATCTCGCCGGTCGGCAACGAGCTCGAAAGCGCCTGGGAGCGTGTTCTCCAGGGGGTCAGCGGTATCGGCCCGGTCACTCATTTCGATACATCCGCGTATTCCACCCGCATTGCAGGCCAGGTCAGTGACTTTCAGCCATCGGACTGGATGCCGTTGAAGGATGTGAAGAAGATGGATCCGTTCATCCATTACGGGGTGGCGGCGGGCTCGCAAGCGTTGCGCGATTCCGGACTGGAAGTCACCGAGGAGAACGCGCCGCGCATCGGTGTGGCCGTCGGCGCCGGCATCGGTGGTCTGCACACGATCGAAGCGACCACGCTGGAGTTGGCAGCCAAGGGACCACGGCGGGTTTCCCCGTTCTACGTGCCCAGCTCGATCATCAACATGGTCGCGGGTCAGCTTTCGATCATGTTCGGCTTGAAGGGGCCGAATATCGCCTGCGTCACGGCGTGCACCACGGCAACCCACAATATTGGTCTGGCCGCGCGGATGATCCAGTACGGCGATGCCGACGCGATGATCGCCGGCGGTACCGAGTTCGCCACCACCGGCACCGCCATGGCCGGCTTCTGCTCGGCCAAGGCGATGTCGACCCGCAACGATGATCCGACCCGGGCCAGCCGCCCGTGGGACAAGGACCGCGACGGTTTCGTGCTGTCCGATGGTGCCGGTGTGCTGATGCTGGAAGAGTACGAGCATGCCAAGGCACGCGGTGCGCGCATCTATGCCGAGGTGGCCGGTTTCGGCATGAGCGGTGACGCCTTCCACATGACCGCTCCAAGCGAGGGCGGAGAAGGCGCGGCGCGCTGCATGCAGAGCGCACTGAATGATGCGCACCTGGCCCCGACTGACGTGCAGTATATCAATGCCCACGGCACCTCGACGCAACTCGGCGACCTGGGCGAAGTGATGGCGGCGAAAAAGATTTTTGGCGATCACGCCTACAAGCTGGCGATGAGCTCGACCAAGTCGACCACGGGCCACCTGTTGGGTGCCGCTGGCGGTGTCGAGGCGATCTTCACCATTCTCGCGATGCGCGATCAGGTCCTTCCGCCGACGATCAATCTGGACGAGCCAGGCGAAGGCTGCGATTTGGACTTCGTGCCGCATACGGCCCGTGAGGCGAAGTTCGATGTGGCGATTTCGAACTCGTTCGGCTTCGGCGGAACCAATGGAACGCTGGCCTTCCGTCGCATCTAAAGGACGCTCCGAGGCGTGGCCTGCCATCGTCGATTCCTCAGCGGCCGACGCGATCTTCTCGCGCCGGCCGCTGCTTTTCCGGCGCGCTATCCCTGCCTGCTGGAGAGCGTGGTGCACGGCACCGCCCAATCGCGTTACGACATCCTGCTGGCGTTTCCGCGCAGCAAACTCACGTTGCGAGCTGACGGTCGGCTTGATGATGGCAATGGCGTCGCGAAATCGGGGCGGTTTCTCGATGCGCTCGATGCAGCGTGGCAAGCTGAACGTCTGCCGGCCGAAAACGATGAGCTGCCGTTTCACGGTGGCTGGGCGCTGTTTCTGGCGTACGAACTGGCGGCCGAGGTCGAGCCGAGCCTGACGTTGAGCGCCCCCGCCACA
Organism: Pseudomonadota bacterium; assembly: GCA_030947085.1. GTDB lineage: Bacteria > Pseudomonadota > Gammaproteobacteria > Xanthomonadales > Rhodanobacteraceae > Rhodanobacter. The sequence continues at coordinate 7,331 of JALYXN010000064.1, forward strand.
CTACCCGTGGCGGTCGCGCTGCGTTGCCCGGCCGCGGTTATCGTCGATCACGCCAGCGATTGCACCATCCTGGTGGCCGAGGAAGGCAACGAGCATTTGCTGGATGCGCTGGAGTCCGATCTTTCGACGACATTCGCGGTCGCTCCGCTGGATGCGCCGGTAGCACGGGAAGAGGATCCGCCGCCCCGGTTTCTCGACGGCGTGGCGCGGATTCACGAGCATTTGTATGCGGGCGACATCTTTCAGGTGAATCTGTCCCGCGAATGGCGCGCACGTTACGCCGAGCCACCCCATCCGGCATCGCTTTATGCCGCGTTGCGCGAGGCCAATCCGGCCCCGTTCGCGGGCTTGTTCCAGCAGCCGGACTGGGCCGTGGCCAGCTCGTCGCCCGAACGGCTGGTGGAAGTGCGCGCAGGCGACGCGCAAACGCGGCCGATTGCGGGTACCCGACCGCGGCTCCAAGGTGACGACGAGCAGGAACGTATCCGCGAATTGACCGCCCATCCGAAAGAGCGCGCCGAGCATGTGATGTTGATCGACCTGGAGCGCAACGACCTCGGTCGGGTGTGTATGCCGGGCACGGTCGAGGTCGACGAGCTAATGGTGGTGGAAAGTTACGCTCACGTTCACCACATTGTGTCCAATGTACGTGGTCGCTTGCGCTCCGAGGTGACCCCGGGCGACGTCATTGCTGCCACTTTTCCTGGCGGCACGATCACCGGTTGTCCCAAGGTGCGCTGCATGGAAATCATTGCCGCCCTGGAGAAGGCGCCGCGTGGTGCCTATACCGGTGCCATAGGTTATCTCGATCGCAACGGTGACCTCGATTTGAACATTCTAATTCGCACCCTGACTTTGGTCGGCAAGGAAGTCCGTCTGCGCGCCGGGGCTGGCATCGTCGCTGACTCGGTGGCCGAAAATGAGCTGGATGAAACCCGGGCCAAGGCGCGGGGCCTGCTGCGGGCGTTGGGTATGCCGGAATGACCAGCGCGCGGGTGTGGGTCAACGGTGAACCTGCCGACCAGGTTTCGGCGCAAGATCGTGGTTTGGCTTACGGCGATGGCCTGTTTGAAAGCATTCGGGTGTTGGCCGGGTCGGCACCGCTTTGGCTTCGCCATATGCAGCGCCTGTGCGAAAGCTGCGTGCGGCTGCGCCTGCCGCGACCCGACCCGGCGCAACTGTGGGATGAAGTGCAGC
>JALYXN010000082.1 GCA_030947085.1 Pseudomonadota bacterium
GGGCATCAATGACCAGTCGAACGCCTTGCCGCTGCCGCCGGCTTCGCCCAGACCATGACCGTCCAGCAGCAAGGCCGCTGCATGCGGATACGCTGTCAGTTGCGACAGGCCCGCTGCGCCCTCGCCCATGGCGATCGCCTTGAGGAACGGGCGCTGAAATTGCGCGCACCAGGCGTCCGTTTCGCGCCCGTGGAATTGCAACAGGGTCGGCTGCACTTGCTCGATCACCTGATGCACGAAGCTGGCATCATCGTCCATGAACAGGGCCACCGTCGTCACCAGCGGCGGCATGGCAACGACGATGTCGCGGGCATGGGGGATCGTTATCCGACGTTTGCTACGCGCCGCGAAAACCACCCCGATCGCATCCGCGCCCAAGCGCGCGGCGCGCAGCGCATCCTCGAGCCGGGTCATCCCGCAGCACTTGATGCGCGTCATGAGCCAGCTGTCCCCATCGACACTTCCGCCGGCAGGCCCCAGTGCGCTTCGTAACGCGGACCGAGAAAGGTCAGCCCCGATGAAGGCGCTGTGGGACCGGCGGCCTGACGGTCAGCTCCGGCGAGCAAATCGCCCATCCATTCGATCGGTCGGTCACCGCGGCCAATCATCAACAGGGAGCCGACGATATTGCGCACCATGTGATGCAGGAATGCGTTCGCCTCGATCTCGACGAATAGCTGTTCGCCTTCGCGCCGCACGGCGACCGACAACGCCGTCCGGCGGGGGTGAATGGCCTCGCACGACAACGCGCGAAATGCGCTGAAGTCATGCGTGCCCAGCAAGGCCTGCGCCGCAAGGTGCATGCGTTCGGCATCCAGTGGATGCCGCTCCCAGGTCACATAGCGAGCATCCAGTGCGGGACGCACCGTTCGGTTCAGAATCTGATAACGGTAACGGCGGCTTCGCGCCGCGTAGCGCGCATGGAAACTTTCCAGCACCGGCTGCGCCCAGAGCACGGCCACGCTGGCGGGCAGATTGGAACTCGTGCCCAACACCCAGCCACGCATCTCACGCTGCGCCTCGGTATCAAAATGCACCACCTGACACCGACCGTGCACACCGGCGTCGGTACGACCGGCGCAACTGACCTCCACCGGATGTGCCGCGACCTTCGACAAGGCCTGCTCCAACCGAGCCTGCACGCTGGGGCCTTCGGTCAGACGCTGCCAACCGAAGAAATCCGTGCCGTCGTATTCGATGCCCAGTGCGATCCGCATGGCGTTATACAAACCGATGAAAAACGTTCAAAGATTACCAGCCCGCAACGACATCGAGCCGGCAAGCCGGCCCGAGTGGTCATGCGGAAGTCAACCAAATAGCTTCAGCTGATATCGTCGAGCAGACGCCTGGCGGTGTCCTGCTGCATCTGGCTGCCTTCCTTTATCACCTCGCCCAGCATGGCGCGTGCGCCATCGGCGTCGCCCATGTCCAGATAGGCGCGCGCCAGATCCAGCTTGGTATCGATCGGATCATCGCTGAAGTCGCCCAGCTCCGCACCGCTCACAGCGACCGGCTCAGCCGCGGAATCCTTGAACTGCCAGCTCGATTCCGCTTCGGGTTCCATCGGTAGATCAGATATCGATACTTCGTCCAGCAACGGGGCGGCCACCGTTTCTTCATCCGCAGGCACGAGGTCATCCGCTGGCGCCTCGTCAACAGCCGACTGGGTCAGATCAAAATTGAAATTGTACTCACTGACCTTTTTCGGGTCACTTGGCAAGAGCGGCGGCGCTGAGAAATTCGGGGATGATGAGTCCTCATCGTTGGCGTAATCATCGATATCAAATTCGCGACGCGCCTCGGCATCTTCGCGTGCGGGCAACTCGGGATGGTGATCGAACAGAGGATGCTCCGGCACCAGATCCTCGCCCATGTTCAGCACATCCTGCCACTCGTCCTGCTCCGGATCGGTGATATGCGCATACATCGCTTCAGCGGCCGCCTCGAAACGCTCGACATCGCGGCGCGAGTAGTAAAGCGTGACCAGTTCCAGATGCAGACCGATATCGTCCGGGTGCTCGGCCAACTGATCCAGCAACTCTTCCTGATCCAGATCCTCCCTGTCGAGAACGTTTGCATCAGCCACTGCTGCAGAGCCGAACCTGTCAGCCAGCGAAGCCTTGGACAAATCGCTGCTCGCACGCTTTCGGCGGCCAAGCATCGCCAGAAGAATCAGCAAGACCACGGCGCCCGCGCCTACCGCCCAGGCCCAGGTCTGCATGTACCAGGGTTGTCCGATCATGGCCGCTCGCGTAGCGGCCTTGCTGACCACCGGCTTCTTCACCGCTGGCGCAGGCGTCGCCACCACCGCGGGCGTGCTGGCTTTCGGCGTGCTGGCAGCCGACGCCATCGCGGCACCGGTCATGGCCGAGGAACCGCTGCTGACCGGCGTCGTGGCGGGATTGGCTGACGTACTTGCTGTCGCCGTTGCAAGATCACCTTCAGCTAATGGCGTTGCAGCGGCCGGCTTCGCCGCGCTCATCGCCGACGCCGGTCCGGTTACCGCCAATGCAGGCAGGCCCGCCGTCTTGCGTGCCGCCGCAAGTTTGCTTTGCAGTTCGGCAATTTCACTATTTTTCAGCGACAGCAAACGTTCGTTCTTGCTGTTGATGTCAGACAGATCCTTCAGCTGCCCCTTCAAATCCGTACTCTGCTGCTGCAGGCTGACGACACTTTCCTTGGCGCGCATGAGGTCCTGGCGGACGCCGCTGGTCGATGTATCGGAGTTATCGCCACCCTGGCCAGTCGCGCCATTACCACCGTCTTTGGCGGGAACCAGCGCAAGGCGGTCGCTGTTGTCACGGTTTCCGGAGGCCGTCGCCGCAGGCGCACGTGCGGCCGCGGCGGCGACCACTGCGGGCTGGCTGGGTGTTCCCGCGCGCCAGTCGCTGTTCTGGCGGCGAATTTCCGCCAATGCGGCCGCGATGCTCATCGCCTGCGCTTCAGCGGCGGTCGGCACCCGAAGCACCGCGCCGCTCTTCAACGCATTGATGTTTTTACGGTAAAACGCATTGGGATTGGCCTGCTGCAAGGCCAGAATCATCTGTTGGACATCTACCCCGGACGGCGCCGTGCTGCGGGCAATGCCGGACAGGGTCTGACCATGCTCGACCGGACCGTATTGTCCGTTGACCACGGATGCCTGCGGCGCCGGTGTTTGAGCGGGAGCGGAGCGACCAAGCGGAGCCGGTGCGGCCCGGCGGGTCACGCGCTGATGCGGCGTAGCTGCCATCTTCGGCGCGGACGCGACGGCGGGGGCTGCCATCGACTCGTGCGGTGGGTCCAGCAGAATGGCGAACTCACGCACGCTCTTGCCCGCACTGCCATTGACTTCGATCAGCAGGTCGAGAAACGGATTGTTGACTGCCGCGCTGCTGGTGATCCGGATGACCTGATGGCCAGCGCCCGCGTTGACCACGCTGAAATGCAGCGGAATCGAGGTCCGTCCGCCGACGATGCCCGCGCGGGCAAAATCTTCGCTTGAGGCCAACTTGACGGTGAGATGCTTCAGCTCCGACGGGCTAGCCGGGTGCAGGGGAATTTCCGCCAGCAGCGGCTGCCCCAGGGCCGACTTCACTTGAACCTGCCCCAGATCCATGGCAAGCGCCTGACCGGTACCCAGCGCCAATGCCACCAGCATCGACAATTTCAATGAACGATTCATGCGTGTTCCCCCGAACGATACGTGGCACGACTCCAGATTTGAGTCGCTGCGGCAGCGGCTACAACGGCAAACGAGGTGCCACTTTAGTTACATGCAGGTCAATCAACAATAGCTGCGGCGAATACTTGCGACACATTGCTGCGGCATCTTCTCACCGCAGCATCCCCTTCAGTGCTGCCCGGCAGGCGGCCTGACTTTCAATTGCCGCAGCTGTTTGCGCAGCTCGGCAATCGCTTGGTCCTGCCGTTGCAACCGCTTGCCGGCCTCGGCGCTACTGGATTGTTGGGTGTCCACGTCATGCTTGAGCTGGTCCACCTCGGCCTGGTTTTTCAGCTGTTGTTGCCTGAACTGGTCGAGCGCTCTGCCCGTTGCCCGTCCGCCGGATACGGGCTTCACTGGCGTTTGACCACCCGTTGCCCACACCGCTGGCAGGGAAACGAAAAAAGCAAAGACAACAAGTTGCAGGAAGCGCATGGCTTTTAAAGATAGTCCTCGATCAACAGCTCGGCGATTTGCACCGCGTTCAATGCCGCGCCCTTGCGGATATTGTCCGACACCACCCACAGGTCAAGCCCGCGCTCATGCGAAATATCCTCGCGGATACGGCCGACAAAAACCCCGTCGGTACCTGCGGCCTGGCCCACCGGCGTCGGATAGCCGCCCGATTTGCGTTCGTCCATCAGCACCACACCAGGCGCCTGTTTCAGCAAGTCACGCGCCTGTTCCGCGGTGATCTTCTCACTGGTCTCGATATGCACTGCTTCGGAATGGCCATAGAACACCGGCACGCGTACGGCGGTCGGATTTACCTGGATTGACTCATCCTCCAGAATCTTGCGGGTTTCCCATACCAGCTTCATTTCTTCCTTGGTGTAGCCATTGGGTTGAAAATCGTCGATCTGCGGTATGACATTGAACGCGATCTGGACCGGAAATTTCTTGCCCGGCTCCACGCTTTGGAAATTCAGCAACGCCGCCGTCTCGCGACCCAGCTGCTCCATGCCACTGCGACCGGCACCCGACACCGACTGGTAGGTGGCTACATTGATGCGCTCGATCTGCACCGCGCGGTGGATCGGCGCCAGCGCAACCAGCATCTGCATGGTCGAGCAGTTGGGATTGGCGATGATGCCGCGGCGGGTGTAGTCGGCGATCGCATGCGGGTTGACCTCGCTGATCACCAGCGGTACGTCGTCCTGGTAACGAAACTCCGACGTGTTGTCGATCACCACGGCGCCGGCCTCGACAGCTCGCGGCGCATGTTCGGCGCTGACTGAACTCCCGGCGGAAAAGAAGGCGATATCCACACCCGCGAAGTCATAGGTATCCAGCAACTGGACGGTGACATCCTTCCCCGCGAAGCTGATCTTGCTGCCCGCCGAATGCTCGCTGGCCAGTGGCACCAGCTCGCTGATGGGAAAATCGCGCTGGGCGAGAATCGCCAGCATGGCCTCGCCAACGGCACCCGTGGCGCCAACCATGGCGACCTTGTAACTGCTCTTCTTGCTCATCAATGGGCTTCTTTTTCGGTGGATCAGTGAGTCGGAAATACCAGTCCGTCCGCGGACAGCACCTGGGGATTGAGGATCGAGGGCGGGCGACCGGCGTGCGGGCCGTGGCCAAACACCGCCAGCACATTGTCCACGGCCATCGCCGTCATGGCGCGCCGCGTAGCATGCGTCGCGCTCGCTATATGTGGGCTGAGCAGGACATTGTCGAGCGCCAGCAAGACGGGGTTGACGCCAGGTTCGCCCTCGAACACATCCAACGCCGCCGCAGCCAGACTGCCGCCAGCAAGCGCCGCGGCCAGCGCCACCTCATCGACGATACCGCCGCGCGCGATATTCACCAACACGGCCGTGGGCTTCATTTGCGCCAGCTCCGGCGCGGCGATGGCATGCCTGCTTTCAGGCGTCAGCGGCAGCACCAGCATCAGAAAATCGGACTCGCGCAGCAGTTGCGGCTTGTCGACGTAGCGGGCCCTGCAGTCCGCTTCCGTCGCCAACGGCACTCGCGAGCGATTGTGATAGATCACGTGCATGCCAAAACCCTGCGCGCGCCGCGCAATGGCCTGTCCGATCCGTCCCATGCCCAGAATGCCCAGGGTGCGACCACGGATGTCCATGCCCAGCCAGCCAAGAAATTCGGTGGCCTGCCAATGCCCTGCGCGCAGCCAGCGTTCGGCCGCCCCGGTGCGGCGTGCGGCACCCAGCATCAGCGCCCAGGCGTAGTCGGCCACGCTCTCGTTGAGCACGTCGGCCGTATTGGAGGCCGCCACACCCGCCGCCGTAAGCGCCGCCAGATCGAGGTTGTCATGCCCCACGGCAAGATTGGCAACGATGCGCAAGCGGGGGGCTGCCGCCAATTCCTCGGCTCCGACATGCTCTTTCAGTCCGATGATCGCAGCATCATGCGGCGCCAGCTTCGCCGCCAGCTCAGCCGCGGAAAACGCGATTTCCTTAGGCTCGACCACCACCTCGAAGTGGGGCTCCAACCTGGCCGTGATCTCCGGGAACGTGGGCCTGGAAACCCACACGCTTGGTTTGCTGCTCATCGTTCGGCCTCCGCTCGGCTCGTCATGGAATGCGCGGGGCCACCGGTCCGACGTCGCCGCATTGCGCGCGATGGCGCAACGCCTGATCCATCAGGACCAACGCCATCATCGCCTCGGCAATCGGCGTGGCACGAATGCCCACGCAGGGGTCGTGCCGACCCTTGGTCACTACTTCGGCTGGCTCGCCGGCGAGGTTGACGCTGTGGCCTGGAATGAGAATGCTGGATGTCGGCTTCAATACGATCGACGCCGTCACCGGCTGCCCGCTGCTGATGCCGCCGAGGATGCCGCCGGCATGATTGGACGTAAAGCCGTCCATACGCATTTCGTCGCGGTGCTCGCTTCCACGCTGGCTGACTGCGGCAAAGCCGTCGCCGATCTCGACGCCCTTGACCGCATTGATCGACATCAGCGCACTGGCCAGATCGCCGTCCAGCTTGCCGTAGATCGGCTCGCCCCAGCCAGGCGGAACGCCGTCGGCGACAACGTTGACCCGGGCACCAACGGAGTCACCGGATTTGCGCAGGGCGTTGATGTAGGACTCCAGTGCCGGCACCTGGGACGCGTTCGGCCAGAAGAACGGATTCTGCTCGACCGCATCCCATTCAAAGCTGTCGGGCGTAAGATCGCCGATCTGCGCCAGGTAGCCGCGTACCGTCACGCCGTGGCGTTCGGCGAGCCACTTTTTGGCGATGACTCCCGCCGCCACGCGCATGGTGGTTTCACGCGCCGACGAGCGTCCGCCGCCGCGCGGATCGCGAATGCCGTACTTCTGCCAATAGGTGTAATCGGCGTGGCCAGGTCGGAACGTCTGCACGATGTCGCCGTAATCCTTGCTGCGCGCGTCCACATTACGGATCAGCAGCGCCAGCGGCGTGCCGGTGGTCTTGCCCTCGTATACGCCGGACAGGATTTCCACCTCGTCCGTCTCGTGCCGCTGCGAGGTGTAGCGGCTGCGACCCGTGGCGCGGCGCTCGAGATCGACGCGAAACTCTTCCGGGCCAATCGTCAGTCCCGGTGGGCAGCCGTCGATCACGCAACCGATCGCCGGCCCATGGCTTTCGCCGAAGGTGGTCACTGTGAAGAGCTTGCCAAAAGAATTGCTGGACATGGGCATCAGGACATCTGCGAGAGCTCGCACAGCTTAACCGCGATGACGGACCGATGCGCATCGGCGGGTCACCTGGATCGGCAGCCAGACTTGCTATTGCAGGGTATACAGATACGCCGCGATATCGCGTGCGTCACGCGCGGTCACGCCGGTATTCGGCATCGCGTTGCCGGGCACCACGCGCTGCGGGTCGCGTAACCACAACATCAGATTGTCAGGGTTGTTGTAGAGGATGCCGGCGATATACGCGCGTTGGCCGAACTGGGTCAGCGGTGGCCCCACCGTGCCGCTTGCCTGCGCCACGCCGGGTACCGTGTGACAGGCGCTGCAGCCGTAGTACTGGATCAAGGCCGGCCCGCGCTCGGGTTGCGCGCCGCTGATCTGCCATGCCGCCGTCTTGTCGTGACAACCGCTCAACGCCAACACCACGAGCAGCAGCGAAAGCGAGCCCTGCAACGCGCGCGCACGTCGGGCGTTATTCATCGTCGCCACCGCCTTGCGTTCGGCATCGTGCAGCCACGCAACAAACAACACGGCCATTGCACCCAGGTAAACGAAGCTGGCTGGCACCCACATGATCAGGCCCGCCAACTGCTGGTCCTCCAGCAGAGTCAGTCCCCACGCGCCGGTGATCTGCGCCTGCTTCACATAAACCGGCCGCGCCGCGAAGGTGAGGATGGCGCCGAGCAGTCCCATCTGCATGCCGAGCGTACCTACGAAAATGAGACTGGCTCCGTAATCGAGCTGGCGTCTCCCGTATGGCGCAAGTACCAGCGACCAGAATGCCAGCGATGTGAGGAAGAAGCACAGATGCTCCCCGGTGTGCACCAGCTCGTTGCCGAGCGCCCAGTCGTAGGGGCCGGGAAGATGCCAGAACCACAACGCCGCGACGGAGAGTGTCCACACCGCCAGCGGAGTCATCAAGGCGCGGATGCCGCGCTGAACTCCGGGGGCGCCCATCCAGAAGCGTCCGATCGCGCGGCGCGAAGGCAGCGAGAATGCCCACAACCATGCGGTGGCCGGACGTCCCCATACCAGCAATGGCGGCGCTACCAGCATCAGCAACATGTGCTGCACCATGTGGGCGGAGAATAGCTGATCGTCTAGCGCGTCCAGCGGCGAAATCAGCGCCACGAACAACACCCCGATGCCCGCGGCAAAGGCCGCATAGCGCCCGACGCCGAACACCCGTGAGCGCGCACCGGCATCCATTCGCAGCAGCCCGCGAACATAGCCGCCCGCAGTGAGGGCCAGCCCGGCAAGAATCCACCATTCCCAGTTCCAGCCGAGCTGCGCCAGCTTCCCGGTATGCGCGCCGGCCGGCGCAGCTGCCGCCATCCCGCTCAGCGCCAGTGCGAGGCGCCACCTGACGGACGTCTTCAGACGGTACATAGCGGCACCATGAAGACGACGAGGATGGTGAACACCAATGCGACCACAAACAATCCGCTGCTCAACAACCCGCACAGGGCCATGAAACGCGTACGCCCCTCACCACCATGGGCCGAGCCGGGCTTTTCGTCACGCGTACGTTTCCAGCTGTGCCACGACACCAGCCCGGCGAGAGTCCCCAGCACCAGCGCCACGAAGCTCATGGTCAGCAGGAATCCCCACGTGCCGGTCCACAGCGGTACCGCCAGCGGCATATAACGCGGATAGCATTCGTGGCCCGATAGGGCAACACCAACCAGCAATTCGATATTCCACGCCAGTGGCGCACCGACAATGCCGAAGGCCAACGCCAGCAGGCCCACTCGATGCCGATGCGGCGCCGGATGCTCGATGCGGGTGGTTGGCAGGAGTTCCTCGGTCATGGCGTTACCCCAACCTCGGCGAAACGTAGAACGTGAAAAACACCGCCAGCCAAACCACGGTGACGAAGTGCCAGTAGATGACGCCGATCGACACGGCCGAGTGGCGGTTCTCGTCGAAATAATCGAGCGCGGTCCAGAGCAACAGCACCGCCAGGATCAACAGGCCGACCACGACATGCGCCAGGTGGAATCCGGTGATGGTGAAGTACAGCGAACTGTAGACGCTGGTGCTGAGGGTATAGGACTTGCCGGCCCAATCCATGCCCTCCAGCACGATGAAGGAGAGGCCCAGCAAAATTGACACAATCAGGCCGACCAACAGCTGCCAGCGGCGTCCCTGCTTGATGCCGCGCTCGCCCCACCACATTGTCACGCTGCCCGCGATCAGTACCACGGTGCCTGGAATGGCCAGTTTCAGGTCCGGCGGACCCTTCGGTGGCCACGGCGGCGGTGAATGCGAGGCCAGGTAGAAATAACTGAACAGCAGGTACGCGAACAGGCTAGCTTCGGTCGCGACCAGAGCCAGCATGCCCCACCAGCCGGATGCTTCATGGCCCTTGCTGCCGACAGGTAACTCGGTGCGGGAGACGGCGATTTCAGTCATGGCTTATGGCGTCCGTCTGGCCAAGCGAAGGTAACGGCCACAACCAGCGGATGCCCGCCAGCAAGGTCACCAGAACCGCGATACCGACCACCCACCAGCGCTGCCAGTCGTGCAGCAGCAAGCCCACGAACAGCAGCGCCAGTGACAGCGACAGAAGTAACGGCATGTACGAGTCGCCCGGCATCCGCAGAATCACCCCCGGTTCGGCGTCCAGCAGGCTGGTTCCGATCGTTTCACGCCCCTGGTCCAGCAGCAGCCCTTCATGGATGGTGCTTTCGCCACCCACGTTTTCCATATGTTTTTCCCACAGCGGGTAGCGGCTGGCCACGGTGGGGATCACGGCGAAGTTGTACACCGGTGGCGGCGAGGAGGTGGACCATTCCAGCGACGGTCCGCCCCAGGGATTGGGCCCGGCTGCCTTGCCGCGTTTGAGGCTGATCCAGAAGTTGATGATGAACATCGCGATGCCGATCGCGAACACGTAGGAGCCCACCGTGGCCACCATGTTCCATAAGCCCCAGCCGAGCCCGCTGGGATAGGTGTAGACGCGGCGCGGCATGCCGGCCAAACCAAGGATGTGCATCGGGAAAAAACCGACATTGAAGCCGATGAACATGGTCCAGAAACCCCATTTGCCGAGCGTCTCGTTCATCAGCCGGCCGGTAAATTTGGGAAACCAGTAATAGATGCCGCCGACCACCGGGAACACGTTGATACCGATCAGCACGTAATGCAGGTGCGCCACCACGAAATAGGTGTGGGTCAGCTCCAGATCCACCGGTACCGATGCGGTCATGAAACCGGAGACGCCGCCGATAACGAACAGCAGCACGAAACTCGAGAAATACAAAAAGGCGGTGGTGAACACTGGCCGGCCGGTCCAGATCGTGGCGATCCAGGCAAATACCGCCACCGCGCTGGGAATCACGATAACCATGCTCGATGCGCTGAAGTACGACAGCGACATCACCGGCAGCCCGGTGGCGAACATGTGATGCGCCCAGACGCCAAAGCCCAGCACCATCGTAGTCACGGTGGCCAATGCCACCGCGGTATAGCCCACCAGGGGACGGCGACAAAAGGTGGGCAGACCGTCCGAGACCATGCCCATCGCCGGCAGCACGATGGCGTACACCCACGGGTGGCCGAACATCCAGAACAGGTGTTGCCACAGCAGCGGCTGGCCCCCGCCCACGACATCGAAGAAATGCGTCCCCAATTGTCGATCCATCCACAACATCAGGAACGCCAGACTCACCGCCGGCACCGCGAACAGGTTGCCGACCGAGGCGGTGAGCGTGCCCCAGACCAGGATCGGCACCCGGTTGATCGACATGCCGGGCGCCCGGGTATGGATCAGGGTGACGATGAAATTGATCGAACCTACGGTGGTGGAGACACCGAGCAGCACCATGCCCAATGCGTAGACGTCGATGTTCGGCCCCGGGTTGTAGGCCAGCGAAGCGTACGGCACGTAGTTGAACCAGCCGTCGTCCGGCGCCTTGCCGACGACGAAACTCGAATACAGGAAGAGGCCGGCGAACAGGAACACCCAGTAGGAAAATGCGTTAAGGCGGGGAAACGCCATGTCGCGCGAACCCAACAGTAGCGGCCACAAGTAGTTGCTGAAACCCGACAGCACCGGCAGCGCATACAGGAAAATCATGGTCACGCCATGCATGGTGAACAGCTGAGCGTAGGCCTCCGGCGACAGCAGATGACCGTTGGGCCGCGCAAGTTGAGCCCGCATCACCGCCGCCTCCAGTCCGCCGATGAGCAGGAACGCGAAGGCCGTGATCAGATAACGCTTGCCGATTTCCTTGTGGTCGACGGTGGACAACCAGCCGCGCCAGCCACCGGCGCCCTCCCAGAGTCGCTGCAGGGTTTCCGAACTCGGCGACGCGTCCGTGGCCTGCGCGATGACGGGGGCGCGATAATTGTCGGCGGGGGTGCTCACGGGCGGCCTCTCATTGCAACGTCTCCAGGTAGGTCACCACGGCATGCAACTGCGGGCCGGACAGAGTCTGATCGGGCATCCGGCTGTCGGGTTTGATCGCCTGCGGATGGACGATCCAGCCGGCAAGATTGCCGGGCGTGTTGGTCAGCACCCCCGCGGCCAGCGTGTACCGGCTCATCAAATGGGTGAGATCCGGCCCCACCAAGCCGCCGGCATCGCTGCCGCGAATGGCATGGCAGGCCGCGCAATGGGCCAGGAACACCTCTTGTCCGCGATACGCGTCCATCGATCGCGGTGTCGGCGTCGCCGCTATCTGCGCTTCCTGCCAGGCGCGGAAGTCCCTTGGCGTCTGGGCGATGACGAGCAAGGCCATGCGCGCGTGTTCCGCGCCACAGAACACAGCGCACTGACCGCGGTAAACGCCCGGCGCATCCGCCTGCAGCCAGGTGACATTGGCCTGGCCCGGGATGATGTCCTTCTTGCCGCCCAGCTTCGGCACCCAGAACGAGTGGATGACATCCGTGCTGGTCAGCACGAACTGAACCGGCTGCCCGGTCGGGATATGGATTTCGTTGGCGGTGGTGAAGGTGCGCGATGATGTTTCCGAGTCGTAGCGCAGACCCCACCACCATTGCGATGCCTGCACCTGCACGGTCAGCGCTGCCGGGGTTACCGGTTTAGCGATGACCGCGGTCACCACCAGCGTCCAGATCATGGCGCCGATCAGCACCACGGTGGAAATGCCCACGCCGATGTAGATCCAGGCCATGCCGCCGGCATCCTCGTGGACCACCAGATGCTCCTCGACGTTACCGATGATTTCCTTGTGCCGGCGAAAGATCGCGCCCAGTAGCAACAGGGTGATGATCACGCAGACGCTGACTGAGATGATTCCGAGCCCCCAGCCCAGCGTGGTGACGGGATAGCCGGCCGGACCGAAGGTGTGCAGGTACGACATCGGACCGGCCTGCGCGAGATCCGATTGCGCGACGACCAGGCCCGCGACAAGGAGATCCCGTTTGCCGTAGCCGTTCATGGGGACGGGGTGTCCACCGCGGGTGCGGAGTCGGTATCCAGCGGACCGGTTGACGATGCAGCGGCATTAGGCGAACCCTGCAACTCGGGCGCGATACGCTCTTTTCCTTGCTGGTTGCGCGGGGTGAGGTCGGTGGCTTGCATGCCTCCCAGCGACTGGATGTAGGCGACGAGCTTCCAGATGTCCTGCGGCGGCAGTGCCGCGCCCCAGGCGGGCATGCCCTGCGCCCGCCCATCGGCAATGGATTTGTAGACATCGACGGGAAGACCGCCATAACGCCAGTAGGTGTCGGTGAGGTTGGGGCCCATGTTGCCTTTGGCGTTATAGGCATGGCAGCCGGCGCAATTCAGCCTGATGTAGAGCGTGGCGCCCTCCGCCACTGCCTGGGCGTTGCCCGCATAGGGGTTGCGGATGGACTGCGCCAGTGCGGTCCGGTTGGCGCCGCCGGCCAGCGAGCCCATGGGCACCGCGGCCATCATGTCCGACGACGGCAGCCCGGCAGCGGGCGCTCCCGCCGTACTGCCTCCCTCGGAGTGGCCGCAGGCGGCCAGTACGAGAGCCAGTACGGCGCCAATCGGTAGGGCGATGTTGGTGCGCATGACCTACCTCACGGGCGATGTGGTGCGGAGTTGGGCGGAGGAGACGTGCCATTACCGTCGGCCGGAATACCCGCCAC
>JALYXN010000089.1 GCA_030947085.1 Pseudomonadota bacterium
CTCCCCCTGCGCAGCAGGGGGAGGTCAGGAGGGGGTGAGGCTTTTGATCTTGGCTGGACGAAGAGCGACCCCACCCCAGCCCTCCCCTACTGCGCAGGGGAGGGAGCAAAGCGCGCGGCTCCACGGTCGGTCCCTCCCCCTGCGCCGCAGGGGGAGGTCAGGAGGGGTGGGGCTTTTGATCTTGGCTCGGCGAAGAGCGACCCCACTCCAGCCCTCCCCTACTGCGCAGGGGAGGGAGCCAAGCGCGCGGCTTCACGGTCGGTCCCTTCCCCTGCGCCGCAGGGGGAGGTCAGGAGGGGGTGAGGCTTTTGATCTTGGTCGCGCCAAGAGCAACCCACCCAGCGGCGCGTGTCAAGTCAGTTGTCGCCTCGGTTATGCAGCTTGGGGCTCTTTATCTGCCGCCACGTGCGCGACTAAAGCTGCCTGGTTATGCTTTGCACTGATCCTGCAGATGTCCGAGGGCGATCATGACCATGCTGGAAACCATCTCCGAACAACGCCTGCATGGCGGCACGCAGGGCTTCTACCGACATCATTCAAAGGTGTGCGATGGGGCCATGCGATTTGGGGTCTATCAGCCACCGCAGGCGGCGCGCGAGCCATGTCCGGTGTTGTATTTCCTGGCGGGACTGACTTGTAGCGAGGAAACCGCGGCGATCAAGGCCGGGGCGCAACGGGTGGCAGCCGAGCTGGGCATGGTGCTGGTGACGCCCGATACCAGTCCGCGCGACACCGGCATCGAAGGCGCCACGGGGGATTGGGAATTTGGCGAGGGTGCAGGCTTCTATGTCGATGCTACCGAAGCGCCCTGGAATACACGATTCCAGATGAATTCGTATGTGGTGGAAGAGTTGCCGGCGCTGATTGGCGAGCAGTTTCCGGTCGATTCATCGCGCAGCAGTATCTTCGGTCATTCGATGGGCGGCCACGGTGCGCTCACGATGGCCTTGAAACACCCGCACCGCTATCGCTCAGTGTCCGCCTTCTCGCCCATCGTGGCACCCAGTCAGGTGCCCTGGGGTCAGAAGGCGCTGCCTCGTCTGCTCGGCGACGACGCGTCGGCCTGGGCCGCCTACGATGCCTGCGAGTTGGTTCGTCGGCAGACTTTTCCGGGCATGATCCTGATCGATCAGGGCGAAGCGGATCAGTTCCTGGACGAGCAGCTGAAGCCTGAATTGTTCGACCAGGCGTGTGCCGAGGCAGGGCAGGCCTTGCTTCTGCGGCGGCATCCGGGTTACGACCACAGTTACTGGTTTATCAGCAGCTTCATCGAGCAGCATCTGCGGCATCACGCCGAAGCGCTGGGGCTATCGTGAGCTGACCCGTTTTTCCGGGCTCAAGATGCAAAAGTGGCGACCAAATGGCCGCCACTTCGGGTGTTGCTCGCGAATCGATCAGGCCTTGGCGGCGGGACGCTGATTCGAGCGACGGCGCTGGTTGCCGGCCGCGTGATCACCGCGACCCTGGGGTGCATAGCCATTGGGGCGTGCCGCACCGGCCGGCTTGCCCTGGCGCGGGGCGCCACGCTGCTGGCGCTGACCACCACCACCGCCGCCCTGCTTCGGGCGCGGTGCGCCAGCATCCAGGCGCAATGGCGTCGACGGCTCGTAGCCGGCAACCGGGGTGATCGCGATGTCCTGTTTCAGCAGTTTGCGAATGTCGTGCAACAAGCCGGACTCGTCATGGCTGACCAGTGAAATCGCCAGCCCTTCCATGCCCGCACGGCCGGTGCGACCGATCCGGTGCACGTAGTCTTCGGAGACCGACGGCAGATCGAAATTCACCACGATCGGCAGTTGCTCGATATCGATACCGCGGGCGGCAATGTCGGTGGCGACCATGACTGTGACGCGGCCGCTCTTGAAGTCACTTAGTGCACGGGTGCGGGCGTTCTGGCTCTTGTTGCCGTGGATGGCCGCGCTGCGCAGGCCCGATGCATTCAGATAGGTCACCAGTTTGTCCGCGCCATGCTTGGTGCGACTGAACACCAACGTCTGGCGACGGCTGTCCTCAGACAGCAGGTGCAACAGCAGGTCGCGCTTGCGTGACGCATCGACCGGATGCACCTGATGGCTGACCAGGTTGGTGACGGTGTTCGGTGCGGAGACCGAAATCTCGCGCGGGTTATGCATGAACTCCATCGCCAGCGTCTTGATCGCGGGGGCGAACGTGGCCGAGAACAGCAATGTCTGGCGACGCTTGGGCACCGACTGCAGGATGCGCTTCAGCGCGGGCAGGAAGCCCATGTCGAGCATGCGATCGGCTTCGTCCAGGATCAGCGTCTCCACACCGGACAAGTCCAGTGTGCGCTGCTGCATGTGATCGATCAGGCGACCGGGGGTGGCGATGACGATATCCACGCCACGACGCAGGGCGTTGATCTGCGGGCCCATGCTGACGCCACCGAAAATCGTGGTGCTGCTGACCTGCATGTGCTTGCTGTAGCTGCGAATGTTCTCGTGGATCTGCGCGGCGAGCTCGCGGGTGGGGGTCAGGATCAGGGCGCGCGGACGACGCGTCATGGTCTGGCCGCTGGTCGACAACTTCTGCAGCAGAGGCAGAGCGAACGCGGCCGTCTTGCCGGTACCGGTTTGCGCGGCGGCGAGCAGATCGTGACCTTCCAGCGCCGCTGGAATCGCGGCGGCCTGGATCGGGGTGGGTTGGGTGTAGCCGTAATCGGCAAGCGCACGCAACAACGCGGGCGCAAGGCCCAGCGAATCAAAAGACATGTAACACTCCTGAGCAACCCGGAGTGTTCATACCGTGTTGCAAACTAAAGGAAAAGGGGTCGGCGGTGTGCCGCAGCAGCCATGAGAGTGACTGCGCCGCCTAGTATAGCCGATTCACGGGCTCCACGTGTATTTCCCACGAGGAGACGTAGGGCGGCTGTTTGCATGGTCGGCGAAGCCGATGCGCTCGCCATGCCTGGCATGACCTTGTGCTACGTTTCTGACGCGCTCGCGTGGCGCTCATCCCGGCGTAATCCCATGTCGCTGCTGGCACCCCTGCGTGAACTCAATTCCAGCCAGCGGCACACCGTGCTGGCCAGCTTTCTTGGCTGGACCCTGGATGCCTTCGACTTCTTTCTGCTCGTCTTCGTGCTGGGGGACATTGCCAAAGATTTCGATGTCCAGAAGACCGAGGTGACCTTCGGCATTTTGCTGACCCTGGCGGCGCGCCCCATCGGTGCCTTGTTGTTTGGCCGCCTTGCTGACCACTTCGGACGGCGACCGGTGTTGATGTTCGACATCCTGCTTTTTTCCGCACTGGAGCTTGCTTGCGCCTTTGCGCCGTCGTTGCTGGTGCTGCTGGTGCTACGGTTCCTGTTTGGTATCGCCATGGGTGGCGAATGGGGTATCGGCGCTTCATTGGCGCTGGAAAGCGTGCCGGTCAAATCCCGTGGCCTGGTTTCCGGTCTGCTGCAAAGCGGCTATCCCTGCGGTTATTTTCTGGGTGCCATCACCTATTGGGTGGTTTTCGATCTGCTAGGGCTCGGCTGGCGCGCGATGTTTGTCGCCGGTGTACTGCCGGCGCTGTTGGTGTTGTACCTGCGGGCGAAAGTGCCGGAGTCGCCCGTGTGGGAAGCCAACCGCAAGCAGCCACGTCGCAGCGTGCGGGAATCGATGCAGGGACAGTGGAAGCGGCTGCTCTACATGATGTTGTTGATGATGGCCTTCAACATGTTCAGTCATGGATCGCAGGACATGTATCCCACGTTTCTGAAGTCCCAGCTGCACTTGCACACCGGCACGGTGACGATCCTCACCCTGCTGCTCAATGCCGGTGCGATTATCGGCGGGTTGACGTTCGGTGCGTGGTCGGAGCGGATCGGTCGTCGGCGGGCGATGATCATTGCCGCGTTGCTGGCTTTGCCCTGCATTCCCTTGTGGACCTTCGGCGGGTCACTGGTGCTGCTGGGATTGGGCGCGTTTCTCATCCAGGTGATGGTGCAGGGTGCCTGGGGCGTGGTGCCGACGTATCTCAACGAGTTGTCGCCGCAGGAGGTACGAGGAACCCTGCCGGGCTTCGCCTATCAACTGGGTAACCTGCTGGCCGCCAGCACGGCGACGGCGCAGTCGTGGCTGGCCGATCAGAACGGTGGCAACTATGCGCTGGTGATGGCGTCCTGGATGGCGGTGGTCGCGATGCTGCTGGCGCTGCTTGCGTGGCTGGGGCCGGAGGTGCGCGGCGTGGGGTTTGGCAGGGCGCCTGCTGATAGAATCCCGGGTTTGCACCCATCGCGAGACGCGCAATGAAAGCTGGCAAGGAAAAAGTCATTTCGATCCATTACACGCTGACCGTGGATGGAGAAAAGGTCGAGAGCTCGCATGATCGCGACGAGCAGCTGTGGATCCTGCTTGGCCACGGCCAGCTGATTCCGGGCCTTGAGGCGGCACTGGAAGGCCATGAGGCCGGTGAAGACGTATCGGTAGACATTGCTGCCGCCGATGGCTACGGCGAGCGCGAGCAAGACCAGATCCAGCGCATGTCGAAAAAGTACTTCCCGCAGGCCAATCGTCTCAAGCCCGGTATGGTCACCGTGCTGCAGTTGAAGGAAGGCGGTCAGCGCGCGGTAACGGTGCACAAGGTCGGCATGAGCACCATCGATGTGGATCTCAACCATCCGATGGCCGGGAAGTCCCTGCATTTCGACGTCAATATCGGTGAGGTACGCGATGCAACGGAGGAAGAGGTCAAGCACGGGCATGCGCATCCGCCGGGTGGCGCGGAGCACTGATCGGCAGATCAAGCGTGAAATGAGAACGGCGCCCCGGGCGCCGTTTTTTCGTTAGCGCTGTCTCCCTGCGGGAGCAGGTCGGGATGAGGCTGCCCGGCAACCGCATTGGAGCCGGGCAGGTCGAGTCCAACGCCTTGCTTCAGTCCAGCACGCGTCGCGCGTAGGCAAAATGGTTGCCCCAGAACGGTCCGTCGATATCGTCCAGTCGCACGGTGCCACCGCTGTTCGGCGCGTGCACGAAGCGCCCCTTGCCGACGTAGACCCCGACGTGGCTGATGCCGCCGCCAATGGCGAAAAACACCAGATCACCGCTGGCCAGCTGGGTCATCCGGCGGACTTTGCGTTTGTCCATCGACGCCATGTCGCGCGAGGTGCGTGGCAACTGGATGCCGGCAGCGGTACGGTAGATGTAGTCGACCAGCCCACTGCAGTCGAATCCGCCCGCGGGTGTGTTGCCACCCCAATGATAAGGCGTGCCGACCAGGCCGATGGCCCGGAACAGGATGTCGTTGGCCTCGCTCGCGCTGGCCGCCGAAGGCGCACGCGCGGGAAGGTCCGCCAATGAGGAATGTGTCGACTTAAAGGTGGCCTCTTTCCGGTGCGGACTGCTGGCGCAGGCAGTCACGAGCAGGATCGCCGCGCCAAGCAGCAGGCCCCGTCCGACGCGCATCAATCCCGGGCGGCAAAGTGATTGATGAGCGGGATGCAGCATTAAATAATCTCGGCTTGGTATGAGCCGAGGTTATCAAATCAATGACTTGGGGGATAGTTCTCAGAACTGGTCGAACTTGAGTAAGCCGAGGAAGGCGACAACTGCGTTTAGATCGGGCTCATGCTGAATTTGACCGGCACGCGAGCATAGCTCTCGATCGGCTTGCCGTTTTCCACGGCCGGGTTGAAGTGCCACTGGAACGCCGCGTCGCTGGCTGCGCCGATCAGGCTTGCCGATGTCGTGGTGCTTGCCTTGGCGTCGTAGTCGACGGATTTGACCATGCCGCGCGGATCGACCAACACATTGAGAACTACCGTGCCTTGTTCCTTCTGCAGGATGGAAGCTTTCGGATAATGCGGCTGCATCCGCGAGTTGTATTCGAGATCGGAGGACGCGCCGCCGGGTGCGTGTGTCAGCGTTGCCGCCTGCGCCGACATCGCGCACGCGGTGATGGCGGCAATCAATACGCAGTAGCCGAGATGGCGGCGCCGTGCGCTTGTTCGTTGACGTCGGATCATGATGAGTCGCTCCATCAGTTGGGGTGGGTCGAACCAGGGAATCAGCCCGGAGGCTGCGTTATTGCCGTTGCTGCGCAGCAAGGTTTGCGCGTATCTGCCTTCATCGTGCGGTCGCTGCCGCAGCACGCATTCGTCGCAGGCCCGCTCCTGATCGAGCCGAAAGCGTGGCAGCGCCAGCCAGGCCAGCGGGTGGAACCAGAACAAGGCCACGATCAACTCGGCCAGCAAGCTCCAGAGCGGATCGCCACGGCGAAGATGGGTTTGCTCGTGTTGAATAATCAGCTGTCGTTCGGCGGCGTCGAAGCGTTCCAGAAAATCCGGCGGCAAGAGCAGCAAGGGTCGCCATGCCCATAGCACGGCGGGGCCGCCGCCGTGCAGTCGAAGACGATGTCGCTTCAGGCCGGTGACTTGTGTTTTCAGGTCAGCCCACATCGCTTCCGGCAGGTATGCCGCTTGACGCAGCAGACGCCCGTAGCAAACAGCCAGCCTGACCACGAATGCCAGCGCTCCGATCATCCAGACAAGCCGGATCCCATATAGCCCCGAAGCGGAGGAACCAGCGTGATGCAGCAACGATTGCGCCGCTGGCAGGGCCAGCAGAGTGGACGACAGCGACCACGAGGCGGGTGGTGCCGGCAGCCATGGCAAGGCAGCAAGTACCGGCGGCAGCAGCCAGAGCGTAAACGCCGGCCCCGCCCCGAACAGCCGTCGGGCCGGCGTTCTAAGCATGAGTGCGAGGACCAGGCCGGCGGTGAAATAAAACAGGGCGGCAGCCATGGTCAATGCCCCTTCTTCTCGATCGCATCGATCAGCTTGCGCAGTTCGGCGATGTCCTTGGTCGAAAGTTCTTCGTGCTGGCTGAAATGAGCCAGTAACGGTGCAACCTTGCCACCAAAAACGCGATCGAGCAGGCTGCGGCTTTCCCGTTGGTGCCAATCCTCACGGCGCAGTTCGGGCGTATACAGATAGCGGCGACCGTCCCTCTGGGCACTGATGGCGCCTTTGCTCAGCAATCGATTGAGCAGGGTCTTGATGGTCTTCTCATGCCAGCCGGTGGGTCCGGCCAAGGCTCCCACCATGTCCTCCGAAGACTGCGGTGCCTGCTTCCAGAGCGCAATCATGACGCGACTCTCTGCTTCGGTGATGGCGATTGAAGGGTTTTTCATCAGCGGTCTCGACGGATTACATCTGTAGTTCAAATAAAGACTACAGATGTAATCCGTCGGACGCAAGTCCTTTACGCCAAGGCTCGCCTCGACCGTTCCGCGCCGAGTGCTACGGGGAGCCCACGTCTATATCCCGTTCGGAAAGGGTCTTGCCCCGAATATCCCAGGCGCGCAGGCGATAGTGACCAGGTTTCAGATACAGCTTGCCGACACTGTCTCCCTTCATGAAGGTGTAGCGGTCAGCGGGCACGGCGTTATCCGGCTCGGCG
>JALYXN010000101.1 GCA_030947085.1 Pseudomonadota bacterium
GTGCATCAGGCCTTTCCGATGCCATCCAGCGCGGCCATCGCTTCCTTTCCCAACTGCAGCTCGGCCGCCGCCAGGTTCTCGCGCAGGTGGCCCAGCGACGAGGTGCCGGGGATCAGCAGCAGGTTGGGCGCCCGCGCCAGCAGCCAGGCTAATGCCACCTGCATGGGCGTGACACCGAGACGTTCGGCCACGTCGGACAGCGTCTGTGACTGCAGCGGGCTGAAGCCACCCAACGGAAAGAACGGCACGTACGCGATGCCTTGGGTAGCGAGTGCATCGACCAACGCATCGTCGGCGCGATGCGCCAGATTGAACTGGTTCTGCACGCAGACCACCGGTGCCAGACGCTGTGCTTGGGCAACCTGGCTGGCGGTAGCGTTGCTCAGGCCCAGATGTCGGATCAGTCCCCGTTGCTGCAGCTCGGCCAGCGCGCTGAACTGGGCCTCGATCGAACCTTCAGAAGGCGCATGGATGTCACCCATCATGCGCAGGTTGACCACGTCCAGCACGTCCAGTCCGAGGTTGCGCAGGTTGTCATGCACCGCCTGCTCCAGCTCGGCCGGACTCTGCGCCGGGTACCACGAGGCATCTTCGCCGCGCAGTGTGCCCACTTTGGTGACGATCACCAGATCGTCGGCGTAGGGATGCAGCGCCTCGCGGATGATCCGGTTGGTGATGTGCGGGCCGTAGAAGTCGCTGGTGTCGATGTGGTTGACGCCGCTCTCCACCGCCTCGCGCAGCACCGCCAAAGCGGCAGCATGATCTTTGGGCGGCCCGAATACGCCAGGACCGGCCAGTTGCATGGCGCCATAGCCGACACGGTTGACGACGAAGTCGCCGAGCGAAAAGGTTCCTGCCTGATCCAGCTTGTTCATGGAGTGCTCCGGGGTCGTAGGGTGGGTAGGAATGGACTATAGGCACTACAGGACAATCTGATAATCCGGCACAATCAATACGGGTTGTACGGAGTACAGGACAATGGCGGCCGATCTTCAGGATCTGTACGCGTTTCTTTCGGTGGTGCAGGCGGGCGGTTTTCGCCAGGCCGCACGAAGTGGCAGCGACTCGGCCTCACGACTCAGCGAAGCGGTGCGAAGGCTGGAAACGCGTCTGGGCATGCGCTTGCTCCATCGAACCACGCGCAGCGTGTCGCCCACCGAAGCGGGCGCGCGCCTGGCCGAGCGGTTGGCACCGGCGCTGGCCGAAGTGGAAGCTTCGCTGGATGTGGTCGACCACTTCCGCGACCGCCCTGCCGGCACGCTGCGACTCAATGTGCCAGCCAACGTGGCACGTACGGTGTTGTCGCCCATCATCTCGCCCTTTCTCAGGCGCTACCCGGAGATCCGGTTGGAGGTAACGGTCGAGGACAGTCTGGTCGACCTGCTGGCCGCCGGCTGCGATGCCGGCATCCGCTACGACGAAAGACTCGCGCAGGACATGATCGCGGTGCCGATCGGCCCGCGAACCCAGCGCCTGGTTACCGCCGCCGCGCCAGGCTATCTGGCCGCGCACGGCACGCCAGAGCACCCGCGCGACCTGCTGCAGCACGCCTGCCTGCGTGGACAGTTCTCCGGCGGCGCGATTCCCGTCTGGGAGTTCGAACGCAACGGCGAAATCGTACGCATCGACCCGCCTGGTCCCTTGCAGGTGCGACTTGGCGCGGCCTTCGATCTGTCGGTGCAGGTAGCCATCGATGGCTTGGGCATCATCCATCTGTTCGAGGACTGGCTGCGTCCGCATATCGACAGTGGCGCGCTGGTGCCCGTGCTTGAACCGTGGTCGCAGACTTTCAGCGGTCCGTACCTGTATTACTCCGGCCGCCGCCACCTGCCCTCGCCGCTGCGGGCGTTGGTGGATTTCATCCGCGCAATGTGAATTCCCGATGTCGCCCGCTGTTCTGGCAGAGCGCAATGAACACGAAAGCCCGATGCGGCGCATGGACACGCTCACTGATCGCCGGTCCATCGCTTGAGATCTCGCTAAATCCGCGCGGCTGGATACAACCAGCGCGCGCGGGTTCGCGTGAGCAGTTCCGGCGCGCCGGAACTCTCATTCCACAACGCCGCACACCGCTTGCAGCGCATCAGGAAGCTGGGGATGTCAGGGTTAGTGTCCACGCGATCGAAGCGGTCGTAGGGTGCGTGGTAGCCGGATTGGCAGTCGGTACAAAGCATGCGATCACGGTAATCAGGGTAAGAGGACAGCGACAACACGACTGCGCCAACAGTCGAGAAAGTGCGGCACAGCGTACGCCAACCGTGCACTCAACTGGATCCGAAATGCCTCTGCATCAGGCGACCAAGGTGTGGACAGTGGGGTGATTCGCCTGTTGCAGTGCAGCGGTACGAAAGATTGCGTACCTGTTTCCTGCGCCACGAATACATGGTGAGAGCGAGAGGCGCTGGACCCCAGCGTTGGCTGGGGTGACGGGAATTGAGGAATTCGGCGAGCACGCGCCAGTTTGCGCAGAGATATAAAGGCGGCGAGAAAAAACCCGCCTAGGGGGCGGGTTTTTTCATTTCGATGCAGCACTCGCTGGGTCTTAGCCTAGCAACACCCGGTTCATCCGCTGCACGAATGCCGCCGGATCGGGCAATTGCGCGCCGGCGGTAATTTCCGCCTGCTCCAGCAGCAACGTGGCGAGATCCTTTGCCTTGGATTCGTCCGCCTCGGTTTCAACCCGCTTGACCAGCGCGTGGGCTGGATTGATCTCCAGCGTGGGCTTGGACTCAGGCATCTCCTGGCCCGCTTCGCGCAGCAGGCGCGCCAGATGCGGTGCCATCTCGTAGTCGCTGAGGGCCAGACACGAGGGCGAATCGGTGAGGCGTGCGGAGACCTTGACTTCGCCCACGCGATCGCCAAGCAGTTCCTTGAGCTTCTTCAGCAGTGGCTCGGCTTCCTTGGTGGCCTCCTCCTGCTTGGCCTTGTCCGCTTCATCCAGCGGCACGTCGCCCTTGGCCACGCTCTTGAGCTTCTTGCCTTCGTATTCGCTGAGGCTGCCGATCATCCATTCGTCGATGCGGTCGAACATCAACAGCACTTCGATGCCCTTGGCCTTGAACGCTTCCAGCTGCGGACTGCCGGCGGCAGCGGCGAAGCTGTCGGCGGTGATGAACCAGATCGTGTCCTGGCCGACGGCCATGCGGCCGATGTAATCGTCCAGCGATACGTTCTGTGCGTTGCCCTCGCCCTTGGTGGAGGCGAAGCGCAGCAGTTTGGCGATGCGCTCGCGGTTGTTGGCGTCTTCGCTGATGCCTTCCTTGAGCGTGTTGCCGAAGGCCTTGTAGAAGGTGTTGAACTTTTCCGGCTCGTCCTTCGCCAGCTTCTCGATCAGGTCGAGTACGCGCTTGACGCAGGCGGACTTAATGCGATCGAGGTTGCGGTTCTGCTGCAGCAGCTCGCGGCTGACATTCAGCGGCAAGTCGTCGGCATCGACCACGCCGCGCACGAAGCGCAGGTAGTTGGGCAGCAGCTCTTCGGCGGCGTCCATCACGAACACGCGCTTGATGTAGAGCTTGAGACCCTTGCGCTCGTCGCGGCCGCCCATCATCAAGTCGAACGGCGGCTGCGAGGGAATGTAGAGCAGCGTGGTGAAACTCTGCGCGCCTTCGACGCGGTTATGGCTCCACGCCAGCGCGTCGTTGAAGTCATGACCAAGCGACTTGTAGAAGCCCTGATAATCCTCGTCGGAAATCTCGGCCTTGGGCTTGGTCCACAGGGCCGAGGCGGCGTTGGCGGTTTCCCACTCGACCGGAGGCGTCGCTTCGCCGTCCTTGGTCTCCACTTCCTTCGGCACGCGGATCGGGAACGCCACGTGATCGGAGTATTTGCGGATCAGCGAACGCAACTGCCAGCCCTTGAGAAACTCATCCTCGTCGGCCTTCAGGTGCAAGGTGACCGAGGTGCCGCGCTCGTCCAGTTCGGTCTGCTCCAGCGAGTACTCGCCCTTGCCGTCGCTCTCCCACTTCACGCCCTCGCTTGCCGGCGCGTCGCCGCGGCGGGTGACCACGGTGACCTTGTCGGCGACGACAAAAGCGGAATAGAAGCCCACACCGAACTGCCCGATCAAACGCGCATCGGCTTTCTGATCGCCCGACATCGCCTCCAGGAACCGCCGGGTGCCGGAGCTGGCGATGGTGCCGATGTTGGCCACCACTTCGTCACGGGTCATGCCGATGCCGTTGTCGCGAACGGTAACGGTGCGTGCGGCTTCGTCCCAGCTGACGTCGATGTGCAACTCGCCATCGCCGGCCATCAGCTCAGGATGGGCGATCGACTCGAAACGCAGCTTGTCGCAGGCGTCGGAAGCATTGGAAATCAGCTCGCGCAGGAAGATCTCCTTGTGCGAGTAAAGCGAATGCGTCACCAGGTGGAGGACCTGGGCGACTTCGGCTTCGAATTTGCGGGTTTCGGCGGCGGGCGCGTTCATTGCAGGCTCAACTCCATTAGTGCGTGAAAGATGGTTTGCCGGAGCACGGCTGCCACCGGGCGTCGGGTGTCGGACAGACCGGAAGACAGCAAAAAGTCCATTGCCCGACCCAATGTCGGGAATGGCGGCAAGTGCAGCTGTAGATTCGGGCACACGGCCCCGCTTTCAAGCCCAATCGCCTGAAGGGGGATGCATATTTAGTGCGCGGACGGCGAGCTGTCGCGGGAACCAGTTGCGGCGATTCGCATGGACAAACTGCCTGCCTGAACGCTGGCGGATTTTTCGACTTCCCCAATTTGCCGCAGTGCAGCGGTAATTTTATGCTGTGAAACGCTATAACGAGTCATGCACAACCGGTTTCGGCAGCGCCGGCAACAAAAGTTTGTCATGCTCCAAGCGACTCGCATCAGCCCACAGGAGACTCAAGGAAATGACCCAGCGCACGGCATTGGTTACTGGCGGTACCGGCGGCATCGGCAGCGCGATCATCCGCTATCTGGCCGGCCAGGGACATCGCGTCGCCACCAATTACCGGGACCCGGACAAGGCGGACGTCTGGCGCAAGGCGATGGCTGCGGACGGCATCGATGTATGCATGGTGCAAGGCGATGTCTCCGACCCTGCCGCCAGCGAGGCGATGATTCGTGCGATGGAGGAGACCTGCGGCCCGATCGAGATCCTGGTCAACAACGCCGGCATCACGCGTGATTCCACCTTCCACAAGATGGACTACCAGCAGTGGTCCGACGTCATGCATACCAACCTCGATGCCTGCTTCAACGTCACCCGGCCGGTGATCGAAAGCATGCGCAAGCGCAAGTGGGGGCGGATCATCCAGATCAGCTCAATCAACGGCCAGAAAGGCCAGTACGGCCAGGCCAACTACGCGGCGGCCAAGGCCGGCATGCATGGCTTCACCATCTCGCTGGCGCAGGAGAACGCGAAGTTCGGCATCACCGTCAACACGGTCTCACCCGGTTATGTGGGCACCGACATGGTGATGGCGGTGCCCGAGGAAGTACGCGAGAAGATCGTGGCGCAGATCCCCATCGGTCGGCTGGGCAAGCCCGAAGAGATCGCCCATGCCGTGGCCTTCCTGGCAGGCGAGGAAACCAGCTGGATCACCGGCGCCAACCTGTCGATCAATGGCGGGCATTACATGGGCTGGTAGGACGAGCGAGGAGTGAGTGTGGAGGAGTGAGAAGTGAGAGAGAAGCGGAGAAGCAAAGCCTCCGGGCTGGAACCTCCTCTCTTACTTCCCGCCTCTCCAGCACCCTGCTGACGGCGGCGAACTTAGAAGAGTGAGTAAGAAGCGAGGAACAGCAGCCGGCGCTCTGCACTTGCCGTCTCTCACTTCTCACTCCTCTCCACTCACTCCTCGCCTTGCAGCACTCACTCCTCGCTTCGCCAGCAACTTCTCCAGCACCTTGCCCACGGCGGCGAAGGCAAACGCACCGGTGACGTGGGTGGCCGCGCCGAGACCGCCGCCGCAGGCCAGGTTAAGGGCGCCGCCGCCGGGTGGGCGAGTGCCGCATACGCTGCCGTTGGGCTGCGGGTATTGCACGTTCTGCAGCGAATAGACGGCCGAAACGCCGAAGTAGCGATCGGGATTGCGCGGGAAGTTGAAGTCCGTGCGCAGCTTCTTGCGGATCAGGCTGAACATCGCATCGTGTTCGGTGCGGGACAAGTCGCGCACGCGAATCTGGGTGGCGTCGGTACGACCACCGGCCGAACCCACGCTGACGATCGGCAGCTTGCGCCGACGGCACCATGCGATGGTTTCCAGTTTGACGCGAAACGCGTCGCAAGCATCGAGCACCACGTCATAACCGCGATCGAGCAGTTCGTCGAGCGTGGATGGGGTGAGGAAGCGTTCGACCGCCTCCAGCCGGATCGTCGGGTTGATTGCATGGGCGCGGGCGGCGATGACGCCGACCTTGGTCTTGCCGTACTCGCCATCCAGCGCATGCAGTTGGCGGTTGGTATTGGAGACACAGATCTCGTCCGCGTCGATCAGGGTCAGCCGGCCCACGCCAGTGCGTGCCAGCGCCTCGGCCGCCCAGGAGCCGACACCGCCGATGCCGATCACGCAAACATGTGCCCGCGAGAACGCCTCCAGGCTACCCACGCCATAAAGCCGTTCGATGCCGGCGAAGCGCTCGGAGAGAAAGCTGTCGCTCATGCTGGCGGCCGCTTGTCACGGTTCGGGTAAATCATCA
>JALYXN010000114.1 GCA_030947085.1 Pseudomonadota bacterium
GTTATGGGAAACGCTCAAATCCGTCGGGAATGTCTGTTCCTGCGCGCCGTGATAGCACCCCAAAGTACGGGCGTCACTGGCGGGATAAAGGGTCCGGCGGCTCAGGGCGATCTTTATCGTCTGGATGTGTAGCCGACGTGTGTGTTGGAGCCCCACTGAGGGCGACTTATCGAGTCAAACAGAATTCTATGGACGATCCAAAGGTTATCAATGTCCCGGTGCTGGTAATGCATGGCAACGATGACTAGATCTGTTTGAGGCAATTAGCGGCGAGGCCGGCTCTTGAGAGACGTCTTGGATTGGGCCTGGATCTGCGCATCCACTTGCAAGAACGGTGAACGACATAACGTGACTCGCTGCGCGACTACCTGACCGCATTTCCGGATCGGCAGCTGTCATTCCAGAAGTGGATGTTCCTCTGGCTGGTCTTCAAGCCACAAACTGCAACCGCGCCAGCTCTGCATACAAGCCACCTTCGGCGAGCAGGCTCTCGTGTGTGCCTTGCGCCACGATGCGCCCGCCGTCCATCACCACGATGCGGTCGGCGCGTTGCACGGTGGCGAGGCGGTGAGCGATGACAACGGTGGTGCGGCCTTTTTCGAGGCGTTCGAGTGCTTGCTGGATGGCGGCTTCGGATTGCGCGTCGAGGGCGGAGGTGGCTTCGTCGAGCAACAGCAGCGGAGCGTCGCGCAGGATGGCGCGGGCGATGGCGATGCGTTGGCGCTGGCCGCCGGAGAGGCGTACGCCGCGTTCACCCATCTCGGCGTCGTAGCCGTCGTCCAGCGCGCTGATAAATTCGTGTGCTTCGGCGGCCTTGGCCGCTTCGATCACTTCGGCGTCGCTGGCGCCCTGACGACCGAAGCGGATGTTATCGGCAGCGCTGCCACTGAAGATGATGGTTTCCTGCGGCACCAGCGCAATGGCGCCGCGCAGGTCGGGCAGGGTCAGCGAACGCAGGTCGATGCCGTCGACGTTCACGCTGCCTGACTGCGGATCGTAGAAGCGCAGCAACATGGAAAACACGGTGCTCTTGCCCGCGCCGGAGGGACCGACCAGAGCCACGGTCTGGCCGGGCTCGACGGCAAGGCTGAAGTCGTCCAGCGCGGCGGTGTTGGGGCGGGTCGGGTAATGGAAAGTGACGTGGTCGAACTGCAGCGAACCGCGTGCGGGCTTGGGCAAGGCCAGCGGCTGCGCGGGGGCGGTGATCTCGGGACGCTCGGCCAGCAGCTCGCCGATACGCTCCATGGCGCCAGCGGCGCGCAGCACGTCACCCCATACCTCGGACAGGCCCGCCACCGAACCGGCGGCAAAGATCGCGTAGAGCACGAACTGGCCCAGCACGCCGGCATCCAGCGTGCCGGCCAGCACATGGCGCGCGCCGGCCCACAGCACCAGGGTGATGGCGCCGAACACCAGCACGATCACCGACATGGTAAGCACGGAGCGCATGCCGATGCGCCGACGCGCGGTCGCCAGCGCCCGGTAAATGGCGGTGGCGTAGCGGCTGCTCTCGATCACTTCGCGCGCATACGCTTTTATGGCGGTGGAGGCGTTGAGGGTTTCATTGGCAATGGCGGCGGCATCGGCGAGACGGTCCTGGCTGGCGCGCGACAGCTTTTGCACCCGGCGGCCGAATAGCAGAATCGGCAGCATCACCGCGGGAATCACCAGCGCGGTCAGCCCGGCCAGCGAAGGCGCGGTCCAGACCATGGCGATGGCAGCACCGACCAGCATCACTGCGCTGCGCAGCGCTACCGATACGCCCGAGCCGATCAGCGCCTGCACCACTTCGGTGTCGGCGCTGAGGCGGGAGATCAGTTCGCCGACGCGGCTCTTTTCGAAGAAGCCCACGTCCAGCCGGATTACGTGCGCATACAGCGCGTCACGCAGCGAGGCCAGGGCGCGCTCACTGAGCAGGGTGATGCAGAAATAACGTGCGGCAGTGGCGAACGCCAGCAGCAGTGCCACCGCAAACATGGCCAGGAAGGTTTCGTTGATCACCGTCAGGCTGGAGTTGCCGAAGCCCTGGTCGATGATGTGGCGGAACGCCATTGGCAACAGCAACGATGCGCCCGATGACATCGCCAGAAACACCAGCCAGCCGATGGCCAGTGCCTTGTGCGGTTTGATGAAAGGCCAGAGTTCACGCAGTGCGCCGATGCGGCGGGGACGGGGCGTGTCGGTAGTGGCGTTACTCATGAACTCTCGCAGGATGATCCGAGGAAGCGTGCGCGAAGGCATGCAGCTGTTGAAGTGGGGGGTACGGGCGCGGATTCAATCGGCAGGGGTGGTGGGATCGAGCGCGGCCTTGGACTTTTGTAGGAGCGCATTCATG
>JALYXN010000118.1 GCA_030947085.1 Pseudomonadota bacterium
CCCCACCAGCCGATCCAGCCGATCGCGCCGGCGTAGATGTTGCGCTTGTACGGCTCCAGTTCCTGGATGATTTCCAGCGCACGGATCTTCGGCGCACCGCTGAGCGTGCCGGCGGGGAACGTGGCCTTGAGCACGTCCATGTAGCTGAGGTTCGGCTTGGCCGTGCCTTGCACCTGCGACACGATGTGCATCACGTGCGAATAGCGTTCGATGGCGAAGGAATCGCTGACCTCGACCGTGCCGGTTTCGCTGATGCGGCCGATGTCATTGCGGCCCAGGTCGATCAGCATCACATGTTCGGCACGCTCTTTCGGATCAGCCAGCAGTTCGGCTTCCAGCGCCTGATCCTCTTCTTCGTTCGCGCCGCGCTTGCGGGTGCCGGCCAGCGGGCGCACCACCACCTTGCCGTCCTTCAGCCGCGCGAGAATTTCCGGCGAGGAACCCACGATCTGGGTGTCGCCAAGGTCGACGAAGTACATGTACGGCGACGGATTCAACGCTCGCAGCGCGCGATAGACATCCACCGGCCGCGCGTTGAACGCCACGCTCAGCCGTTGCGACGGCACCACTTGGAAGATGTCGCCAGCACGGATGTATTCCTTGGCCTTCTCGACCATTGCCTCGAACTCCTCCCTAGTGAAGGAGGACGTGAAGTCGCTTTCGTCGATCGCCATCGACTGGGTCAGCTGCGGATACGACGCGCCGCCCTGGCGCAGCCGATACACCAGCGCATCGAGTCGACGCTGCGCCTCGGCGTACGCCTGCGGCTGCGCGGGATCGGCGTGCACGATCAGGTACAGGCGACCCTTGAGGTTGTCGAACACCGCGACTTCTTCGGCCAGCATCAGCAGCACATCGGGCGTGCCCAGCTCGTCGGGCCGGCTCCACTGCGCCAGCTTCGGCTCGATGTAACCGATCGTCTCGAAACCGAAGTAGCCGACCAGGCCACCACTGAAAGCCGGCAGCTGCGGCAGGCGTGGCACGTCGTACTGCAGTCGAAGCTTCTCGATCTCCGCCAGCGGATCATCCAGGTGACGACGTTCGGTGATCTCACCGGAATCCTCGACTTCCAGTTCATGCCCGCGCAGGCGGTAGACCCGTTTCGCTGGCAAGCCGATGATCGAATAGCGTCCCCAGGTGGCGCCGCCTTCAACTGATTCGAACAGGAAGGTATACGGACCGTCAGCCAGCTTCAGATAGACCGACAACGGTGTGTCGAGATCGGAAAACACCTCACGCACCAGCGGTATGCGTGTATGGCCTTTGGCCACCAGCGCGTCGAATTCGTCTCGGGAGATCACGGGGCGGAGTCCGTTGCAGTGGGGGAAGCCAACGATTGTAGGGCAGCGGAAGCATGGCGTGGCGCGGTTATGCGTGCAGCGGTCGGCAGCAACGAACTTTGTCCGCTTACAAGCGTTGTCGTGGCATGCCGCGAAGATGCAGGCAAAACGCCACGCCGTCGCCGCCCTCCAGATTGCGCGCCGACGCCACCCCGCCATGGCGCTCGGCAATGAGGCGCACCACGTACAGGCCCAGACCCAGATGCGGCGCGTCGCCCGGTGTGGTCTTGTCACGCAGGCTGACCAGCGAGTCGAACAATCGACCTTGCATGGCCTCGGGCAAAAGCGAGCCCTGATTGGCCAGTTCAATCTCGGCGCCATCCTCGGTTGGGCGCAGCGTCAGTCGCAGCCAGCCCTGCTCCGGCGTGAACGACAACGCGTTGTCCAGCAGCTTGTCCAGCGCCTGGGCGATGAGTTCGGGGGCGCAGTGCAGGTGAAGCGGCTGGTCTGGCAAGTGACATTCAAGCCGACGGGAACCGATCAGCGGCCGGTAAGCTTCGGCGCAGCCGCGAACCACCTCGCGCAGGTCGACGTCCTCGGGTTCGGCGGCCGTGATCGATCGCTCCATCCGGCTCGACTCGCTCATGGCACGTACCAGCGTACCGAGGCGCGCCACACCATCGCGGGCTCGCTCGAGATAGGGTACCGCCTCGTCCGGCAGTGCCCCGCGCGCCTGCAAGGCGTGTTCCAGGTTGTCGAGCGAGGACTTGACGATGGCCAGCGGCGTATTGAGTTCGTGTGAGAGTTTGGAGGCCAGCGTGCGCAAGTAGTCGGTGTAGCCGCCGACGACAACGAACAGTGTCTCGAAACTTCGCGCGAGGTCGCCGATCTCGTCGGATTCATCGGTCATCGGGAAACGAGCGTGATCGAAAAGGCCGTCCAGACGTCCATCGTTGAGTTGCGCACGCTCCGCTGCATTGCGCAGCCGCCCGAGCCGAAGGCTGAGCCGGGTGGCAAAGGCCAGCAGGATGGCACCGGCAACCAGCAGCACGCCAAAACTCGTCAACAGCAGACCGAACAGCGCCTTGTTCGCCAGTAGCGGAACGCTGCGGCTGGCCTGCTCCAGCAGCAGTACGCCGTCGACCTGGCCGGCCCGCTCGATCGGCACCGCAGCGGCCAGCACCACGCTGCCGCGCTCCTCGCCGTTGCGCCATACCGACACGGCCTTGCCTGCGCTCGCCTGTCGCACTTCGTCCGTATCGAGACGGGGCACATCCTGCGACCACAGATTCGCATCCTCCAGTTGGGTCGCCAGTAATGAACGATAGATCAGCGAAGCAAACCAGCCGGGTTGTCCGACCTCGCTGTCAGCGCTGTTGAGTCGGCCGCTGCGGGCCATCAACCAGCCTTGCGGCGCAAGTACGCGCGCCTGCACACGTGCAGGCACGAGCTGGTTCAGTTCGGCGGCAAGTTTTTGTGAATACGCCAGTAGCGGACGCGTGTCACTGGCGAGGCGATCGCCACCGGCGGTTGCATCGTAGACCCCGATGCCGAGGGAACGCAGCCCCGGCACTGGTGGAAGTCGCAGCTCGACCTGATAGCCGCTGCCATCCTCCTGCCATTGCGCCGCAAGCATGTCGGGGAGGCCGTCCACGGCGGGATCGAGTGAGCGCGCGGTCACCGCGCCTGGAGCGGAACTGGCCAACAGGTATCGTTGTTGGCCGGCAGCGTTGGCAAGTGTCAGGATCAGATGATCGGCCGCCATCGCATTGACATCGCCGACGTCGGCGCGGGTGCGCTGGATATCGCGGATATCAGCATAGAGACAGAGCCGTCCGTCGTCGTCGGCCAGCAGCAGTTTGCCGCGCTGCGCGCCTGCCTGCAGCAACGGCTGACTCCATGGCGTCAACGGCGCCCAGTCGTCGCCATAGCCGTCGACGGTGATCGGTGTAGGCGTGGATTGGACGTACCACACCGGCC
>JALYXN010000124.1 GCA_030947085.1 Pseudomonadota bacterium
CGGCCCCACCCACGACGGCGGCATCGCCGACCTGGCCGTGCTGATCCATGCCATCGCGAAGATCGATGGCATCGGTCGCATCCGCTTCACCACCTCGCATCCGCTGGAGTTCTCCGACTCGCTGGTCGAGGCGTACGCCAACGTGCCGCAGCTGGCGAATTACCTGCATCTGCCGGTGCAGGCCGGCTCCGACCGCATCCTCAGCGCGATGAAGCGCGGTTACACGTCGCTGGAATTCAAGCAGAAGATCCGCAAGCTTCGCGCGGTGCGCCCGGACATCTGCATCTCGTCCGATTTCATCGTCGGCTTTCCGGGCGAGACCGAGGAGGATTTCGGCAAGACCATGAAACTGATCGAGGACGTCGGCTTCGACCAGAGCTTCTCCTTCATCTTCTCCTCGCGTCCGGGCACACCGGCTGCCAACCTGGCCGATGACACACCGGCGACCGAAAAACACGCCCGTCTGATGCGTCTGCAGGCCGCCATCAACGCCAACGCGAAGCAGATCATCGAGGCGATGGTCGGCACCGTGCAGCGCGTGCTGGTGGAACGCCACAGCACCCGCGATGCCAGCGAACTGACCGGCCGCACCGAGAACATGCGCTTCGTCAATTTCCCCGGCAACCCGCGATTGATCGGCCAGTTCGTCGACGTGGAAATCACCGAGGCGATGGCCAACTCGCTGCGCGGCCGGGTGAAGCTGGCCGCTGAAGAAGCCGCCTGAGCCCAGCCGAGCAAGCCCTGTAGGAGCGACTTCAGTCGCGATGCTCCTTTGCCGATGCTGCCTCAAAGCAGAAGCAGCGCGACTGAAGTCGCTCTCATCATCATTCCCGCACTCACGAATCTGGCGGCTTACCCATGAATGAACTCAACCAACGCGACTTCGTCCTCGATCCCGAAGACAACGCCCGGCTTGCCAATCTGTGCGGTCCGTTCGACGAACATCTGCGTCAGATCGAACTCCGGCTCGGCGTGGAGATAAATCACCGCGGCAACATCTTTCAGGTGATTGGCGAGGAGACTGGAGCAAAAGCCACCGAGAAGGTGATGCGCGCGCTCTACGCCACCACCGAAGACGAATCGCTCAGCGGCGCGCGGATCAATTTGCATCTGGCCGAATCGGGTATCGACGCGGTCACCGAAGCGTCGATCGAGGGCGCACAGGAGGTCACGATCAAGGTCAAGCGCGGCCTGATCACCGGTCGCGGTGCCAATCAGGCGCGCTACCTGCACGCCATCGCCAACCACGACATCAACTTCGGCGTCGGGCCGGCCGGCACCGGCAAGACCTATCTGGCAGTGGCCAGCGCGGTCGAGGCGCTGGAGGCCAATCGCGTGCAACGGTTGTTGCTGGTTCGCCCCGCCGTGGAAGCCGGCGAGAAACTCGGCTTCCTGCCGGGCGACCTGTCGCAGAAAGTCGACCCCTACCTGCGCCCGCTCTACGACGCGCTGTACGAAATGCTGGGCTTCGAAAAAGTGGCACGACTGATCGAGCGCAACGTGATCGAGATCGCTCCGCTGGCCTACATGCGCGGTCGCACGCTCAACGATTCCTACGTCATTCTCGACGAGGCGCAGAACACCACCGTGGAACAGATGAAGATGTTCCTCACCCGCATCGGCTTCGGTACGGTTGCCGTCATCACCGGCGATGTGACCCAGGTCGACCTGCCGCGCCAGACCAAATCCGGGTTGCGCCAGGTGGTCGAGGTCCTGCGCGGCGTGAGCGGCATCAGCTTCACCTTCTTCACCTCCCGCGACGTCGTGCGCCACCCGCTGGTCGGGAAAATCGTGCGCGCGTACGAAGCGTTCGAGCAGAAGGACGAAAACGGGCAATGAAGCCTGAAACCCCCGTAGGAGCGTCGATAACCGTGCATCTCGGCTACGCCGTGCCGCGTTCAGGCCTACCTTCGGCGGTCAGCTTTCGTCGCTGGGTCGAAGCGGCGCTGCGCGGCGCCAAACGGCGCAAGCCAGCGGAGTTGTCGATCCGTATCGTCGGCCTCGAAGAAAGCCGCCGCCTGAATCGCGATTACCGCGGCAAGGACTACGCCACCAACGTCCTGTCGTTTCCGGTGGAACTTCCGACAGGCGTGGTCCTTCCGCTGATCGGCGATCTGGCCATTTGCGCCCCCGTGGTGCTTCAAGAAGCCACTGAACAAGCCAAGCCGGCCCGCAACCACTGGGCCCATATGACCATCCACGGCGTACTGCATTTGCTCGGCTACGACCACCTCGACAACCGCGACGCCGAAGACATGGAAGCACTCGAAACCCGCATTCTTGCCAAACTCGGCATCCCCAACCCCTACGCCTGATCTTCGCCCGGCTCGTCTCCCCCCCCTGCGCGCAGGGGAG
>JALYXN010000126.1 GCA_030947085.1 Pseudomonadota bacterium
GGCGTGTACCAGCTAAAAAGGGGGACTACGCGCTCCTGAGCGGCAGCAACCGTGGAAAGATTTGTTGTATTTGGTCTGCCGGGCGGGAACGCCCGGTCTAGCGGACTCGAATTTCATGAACCATCTATTGCTTTCTACCCTCGCGAAAGCGCTTTTTCCACTTATTGCAGTTTCGCTCATGCTTTTTGTCGCTAGACGTCGCGGCCTTTCGTTTGCGAATGATCTTGGACTTAAGTCTCCCTCGCTCACGCGAGCAGCATGGGCTCTCGGGTTGTGGCTGTTGCTCGTTGCGGTTGAGGAACTAGTTAACTGGCGACTTGGCGGCCCGCAGCCAAGCCCATGGCCGGCTTACCCTGCCGTCATTATCGTTCTCCGCATTTTCGCAATCGGCGTGGCTGGACCGCTGGCGGAAGAACTCGTCTTTCGTGGGTTGCTACTCGGTCTATTTCAGCGCGGTCGATTGGGCCCGCCCGGAGCCATCGTACTTTCCGCCGTCCTGGAGCGCATTTCACACGCAATACGAACCGGCGGTTCTTGTCTGGATATTCATTGATGGACTGGCCCTCGGTTGCGCTCGCGTTTACTCTAAATCAGTCTACGTGCCGTTGATAATGCACGTGTTTGGCAACGCCTACTCTATCTATCAGTCATTGGCGTATTGACATCTCCCGGGACTGACGGAAAAGACCAAGCCATTTCGTTAGTAACATCAACGCAAGCTTGATCAGCGAATAACAGAGGTTATCGCTAAGTACGGGCGTTGCGATCGCTGAAGAGGAGACCGTGCCGCACCGGCGCCTTGCAGCTGGACAGGAGGCACACAGTCTATGGACAGACCGGTCTATAGACAGACCGACCAGTTGCCAGTCCGGCTCAGGTCGCGAAGGTCTGCTTCTGGCCGATCACAGCCCTTGCCGGTTCGATGGTGCCCAAGCAATTTACGACAGGCAGTCACCGATCCAATGCAGCCGATGGAAGGATGTTTTGATTGCCTCTGCTTAGTCTCCGTATGGTGCACGAAGTCGCCAATGGTCAACTGCGGTTAACCAACCTGGCCCGAATGGCACTTACTTACAGTAAGCGTAGAAACCTCATCCTTCGTCATTCCTGCGACCGCAGGAATCCAGTGACTTCGGACGTTGCCGGGCCATCGAAGCGGCTGGATCCCCGCCTTCGCGGGGATGACGAGCTTGAATAAGTGCCATTCCAACCTGACCCCGTTCGTGTGGCAGCACCGTATCACCACGGCGCGCTGGCCGTGCCGCGCCAGATCCAGAAACACGGTCGACAGCAACCACCAGACCCCGTCGGCGCCGGACGCATCGTGCCCGACCAGCGCGAGCTGCTCAAGGCCATTAAACTGGACGAACCGACTGAAAGCGCTGCTGCGTAGTGGCATTTTTGCCCTACGAGGCGTCAATGGGATCAAATACTTCCGTCGTCAACTGCGAGCTTGGGGCCCCGTTTCGGTCGCTCAGTCTGAGCATCAGCAACAGCCCGTGGCTGACGAACGCGGACTTCGAGACGATCTGTCGCGTGCTGGAACCTCTCACATTCATACCGTGACCGTTAGGCAGCTGCCACGACGTCCAGCGACCGGCGGTACGCGTGCAGCTCCGACGCGGTAGTCAGCGTTTTGCCAAACAGGCGCGACAGGTTGATCAGTATCATGTCGCACACGCGTTGTTCCCAGACTTTGTCAAACTGGATCTGCTGACCGAGCCAGGCATCCAGACAGCTGGGATCGGGTAGCCGCGACTGCACGGTATCGTTGGGGTACAGCGCTTTGTTCACGTGAAGATTGGTCGGATGCACCGGTTTGCCGATGCGCGCTGCCGATAACACCAGCACCCCTATCTTCGCGAATGCCTGGCGTGCCTCGTCGCCATGTTGTTCAATGGCGCGTTTCATGTATTTGAAGTATGCGCCGCCGTGGCGTGCCTCGTCCTGCGAGATCTTGTCGTAAATCACCTTGATCACCGGTTCTGCATGCCATTGCGATGCGCGCTTGTACCAGCGTGTCAGCAGCAGTTCGCCGCAGAAATGCAGCATCAGCGTTTCCAGTGGCGGCGCCGGATCAAACGGAAAGCGCACGGCCTGCAGCTCCGCTTCGGTCGGCACCAGATCCGGGCGGAAGCGTCGGAGATATTCGATAAGCGACAGCGAATGCTTTTGTTCTTCGTAGAACCAGATCGACATGAAGGCGGAAAAGTCCGCATCGTCCGGGTTGTCGCGCAAAAACATTTCGGTCGCCGGCAATGCCGACCACTCGGTAATCGCATTCATCTTGATCGACTGCGCCTGTTCCTCACTCAGCAGACTTACATCGAAACTCGCCCAAGGTATATCGGTGTCCAGGTTCCAGCGGGCTTGTTCGAGTTGCCTGAAAATTGCCGGATATAACATGTGATCTCCTGTAGGTAGCAAAGCTGTCACTGGTGGAACGCCGACGTAGCGTTACTACGCGCGAAAAATTCTCGACGGGTGCGGGGTTCAACCGTAAAGTGCGACATCTGCGGCGACGCTCAACGCTTTGCGAGTGAGCGTGCATTTGCAGCACCGATCGGCCGTTATTGGCGGATGACTGCCTTTCCGGGCTCAATGACGCGGGGTAGAGCCCGCCGGCCCCCAGTAATCAAAGACTAGCGGGGCTTCACCACGAACAGGGTGAAGCCTGATACCGGCTTGCCACGTTCGGCGACTTTTGCACCGACGAGATAGACCGTGTGGTTGGCTTCATCCAGCGCCAGGGTACGAACGCTCTTCATGGTGGGAACCGTCGCGATGGCCCGGTAATGGTCGGCATCGATCTGGTGGATGACGTTCAGAACGCCGGTGCGGCTGGGGCTGAAAATCATGCCTGTGGTGGCATCGTAGGCGACGGCGTCGGGGTCCTTGCCAACGGCGATCTTGGCAACCTGGTGACCATTGGTAGCGTTGGTGACAATCAGCCAGCCGTTGGCGCAGACGGAGAAGAGGCGATGGTGCGCCTGGTCAAGCGCCAGGCCGGTCGGTCCCTCGCAGGGAGCCAGCGGCCAGTTCTGGAGTACGGTGTTGGTCCGGGTATCAATGTGTGCCAGCTCGCCCTTGTCCTCGAGATTGACATAGACGTTGCCGTTGCCGTCGCTGGCGGCAAATTCGGGATTGCCGATCAGCGGAATCGTGGTCAGCTCTTTGCCCAGTTTGGGGTCGATCACGCCGATGCTGTTGCTGTCGCCATTCATGGCCAGCACATGTCCGGAGGCCTTGTCGTAAATGACGGCGTCGGGATTCTTTCCGTCGACATCGATATGTCCGACCGTCGCCAGGGTGTCGAGATCGATGACGCTGACGTCGTCGCCATGGCCATTGGTGACATACGCACGATGCAGATCCGGAACGAAGGCGACACCGTGCGCGTGTTTGATGCCGGGAATTTCCCGCAGAATCTTGCCACTATGGGGATCGACCACCATGACCCGGTTGTCACGGGCGATAAAGAGTCGGTCGGCGGCGCTGTCGAACGTCACGTAATCCCACCCGCCGGTGCCACCCAGCGGATAGGTCTTGGCGACGTAATACGGCGAGGCAGGTGCAGCCACTGCCGGTGCCACGGGGCTGAGCAGGCCGACGAAAGCCAGCGCCCATGCAAAATTCTTCATAGTCTTGTCCTTTGATTGGAGGTGATAGCCAGTGCCTTCGACTGATGGGGGATGGCTCAAGCCCCCGCAGAACCCGGCTTGCGTTCATCAGGCACGCCACACGAAATGCCAGCAGCGACCATCGCAGGCCCTTTGGTGGCCCACGATGATCCTCTGCCGCAACGACTACTGTCCCACCCCAACCTTTGCGTTTGCTTGGGCGAACGGATCGCTCGATGCGATTCGCCCGCCGAGGTGACTCGCGAGGTAGCCGGATGGAAATCGCGCCCGAACTTAGTACTCGAAGCGAACGCCCGCCAGATAGGTCAGCCCGTAGAACTCGCGCTGGATGGGCCGATTGGGCGAACCCTGGTAGAAGGTGTGCGGCGTGTCGAGCAGGTTCCTCGCGGAAAAATAAATGGTCCAGCTCTGTGGAAGCTCGTAACTCGCACTGAAATCCAACGACGTACGCTTGGCGTTGTAGACGTCCTCGGACGGATTGCCGCCGATACTGAAGAGATCCGCGGAGGTGGAGTAGGCCGCCAAGTTGAACGAAAAGCCGGCGCGCTTGTAGAACAGCGCCGCGTTCCAGGTGTTTTTCGAAGTGGACGGAAGCAGCGAATACTCGCCCGGTCGTATCTCGATACGCGAGGCCACCCACGTGTAATTGGCGCTGGCGCCAAGGCCATTCAGCCAGCCGGGAAGGTTGGGGAACCGCTGACTCCAGTTGAACTCTAGCCCGCGGGCGTGGGACGAACCGCGATTGCCGTAGGTGAAGACTCGAAGCGGCTGAGCCAGGTTGGCATTGAGGAACAGGTTGTTGTTGAAGGTCTGGCTGGTCTGGATCGGAACGATGTAGTTGGAGATTTCCTTGTCGAACAGGCCCGCCGACAAAATCCCGCCCTGAGGCAGGTACTTCTCGATACTGAAATCGAAGCTGTTGGCCCTGGCTGGCTTGAGCGACGCGTTACCCGTGGTCACAATGCCCGCGCCCAGATCGATCGCGAGGGCCGGATTGGCCTGATTGAAGCCGGGCCGCGCGATGGTGGACGAGTAGGCGGCACGAAGGATCAGGTCAGGCTCGAGTTCGTAGCGGAACTGCAGGCTCGGGAAGAAATTGCTGTAGCTGTGCCGCGTCGATATGGGGTTGGCAAAGTTGTTGCCCGATGCGTCGACACCTGCCGCGTAGGCATGGCTGCGGTCCCGTGTTTCCTCGAAGCGTACGCCGCCGAGAATGCCTAGTTTTCCGTACGTCGCGGCGTACTGGCCGTAGCCGGCATAGATGTCTTCGTGGGCATCGAGATACTGCTGCTGGCTGGCTAGTACCTCGTTCGGTCCGATCGTGCCGAGGCCAAAAATCTTTTGCAGTGCGCCGGTAGCGATGTCCACACCGTTCGGGTAATGGCCGCCGTAGAAGGTCTCGGATGCGCCGCCACCGCCCATCACCGTAGTCTGCGGGATCGGCGTGGTGTTCACCGAATACGGCTGGGCGGTCGTGCGCTTGTGGCGCTGGCGGATGCTGATGCCAAACTGGATTGCTTCCTCGCTGAAGTTGCCCCAGTTGACCGACGTCGTTGAATTGGCCGCGTATGACATTTCGCGATCGAAGTTGTAGGCAGTGCTGTTGTTGATGCTGCTCAGCGCATAGTTCGCCGGGTCCAGATGACCCGGCGCGCCGGAGATGGCGTAGAGCGGCACGCTCCCTGGTCCCGTCGGGCTGTAGCTAATCTCCCCGGCCGATGTCGATGGCGAGTTGTAGGTGAAGGTTGAGTTGTAGTCGAAGGGCTTTTTGTAGGTTCCTTCGACATAGGCCGCGTGATAGTCGACGGTGGTGTTGCCCAGCGTGTTCTTGCCGCCGAGCATATACAGACGCTCCTTGGAGGTTTCCTGCTCGTCGCGAAGTGACTTGGTCAGGCCGCCCGGAAACGTCAGTGTGTCGCGGATGATGCCGTTTGCCTGGCTGGTTGTGTTGCCATCGGGGTTCACGTCCAAAAACTGGCGCTTGTAATCTTCGGTGTAGCCTGCTTCGAAGCCGCGCAGGTACCACTGGTTGTTGTCGTCAGGCTGATAGCCCAGATCGATGGCGTAGCCATGGCGACGGCGATGGAGTTCGTAATCGCGCTGCTCGATGTTGTTGACCGCCTGATACGGATGACCGCTGTCGTTAAAGTACGCGGGTTCGACGTCGTCAACGCCACGCGAATCGTTATGGCCGGAGGCAGTAAGCACGATAGAGAACGGGCCGAAGCGTCCACCGCCGACCAGGGAGAACTTGCTTACAGGGGTGCCGCGAAGTGGCTCATAGCCGCCGCCGACATCGCCTTCGAAGAACGGTCCCTGATCCTGGGGTGCGGTTTTCGGCAGCACCGCGATGGCGCCGCCGAGCGCCTCCGCGTCCTGGCTTGGCAGGTTGGATTTGGTCAGTTGGACGGCACCAATGAAGCCGGTGGGGATGGAGTCCAGCGCCACACCGCGGTAGCCGCCAAATGGCGAAGCATTGTTGGTCGGCAGCAGCCGCACGCCAGCATAAGTGGTGCTGTTGAGGTCCGCGTCAAAGCCGCGAATGTTCACATAGCGCCCTTCACCCTCATCGGTCTCCAGCGACACCCCGGGGATACGCCGCAGCGCCTCGGCCGTGTTGACGTCGGGCAGCGAGCGGATCTCATCGCCGGTGCGAATGTTGACCAGGTTGGGTGCCTGTTCCTGGGTGAATCTGGCCGACTCAATGGA
>JALYXN010000153.1 GCA_030947085.1 Pseudomonadota bacterium
GGGCCCAGCCGTACGCGCGACCCGCTGTCAGGCCGATCGCGCGCTGTACAAGGCGGCCATTCGACACATCGTGGAATCGGAGCCAAATCTGCAGCTATTCCAGCAGGCGGTGGACGACCTGATCATCGAGAACGGCCGCGTTACCGGCGTGGTGACCCAGATGGGGCTGACTTTCGGCGCCAACAGCGTGGTGCTGACGGCGGGGACCTTTCTCGCTGGCAAGATTCACATCGGCCCGACCCAATATGCCGGCGGCCGTGCCGGTGACCCGCCAGCCAGCGCCCTGGCAGCCAGGCTGCGTGAACTGCCGCTGGCCGCGGACCGGCTGAAAACCGGCACGCCACCGCGGATCGATGTTCGCAGCATCGATTTCAGTCACCTGGAGGAACAGCCCGGGGACATGCCGGCACCGGTGTTTTCCTATAGGGGTCGACGCGACGAACATCCGCGTCAGGTCAGTTGCTGGATCACCCATACCTGCGAGCAGACCCACGACCTGATCCGCGGCGCGCTCGATCGCTCGCCGTTGTATACCGGCCAGATCGAAGGCGTCGGTCCCCGCTATTGCCCGTCGATCGAGGACAAGGTAGTGCGCTTTGCGGACAAGCCGGCGCATCAGATCTTCATCGAGCCGGAAGGTCTGGACACGTTCGAGATTTATCCCAACGGCATTTCCACCTCGCTGCCGTTCGATGTGCAACTGGCGCTGGTGCGTTCGATCAAGGGTTTCGAGAACGCGCACATCACGCGACCCGGTTACGCCATCGAATACGACTACTTCGACCCCCGCGGCCTGCAACCATGGCTGGAAACGAAGGCGATCCCCGGCTTGTATTTCGCCGGCCAGATCAACGGCACCACCGGCTATGAGGAAGCGGCCGCGCAAGGGCTGATCGCCGGACTCAATGCAGCACTCGCCACGCAAGGCAAGGCGCCGTGGTTTCCGCGCCGCGACGAGGCGTACATCGGCGTGCTAATTGACGACCTCACCAGCAACGGCACGATCGAGCCGTACCGCATGTTCACCTCGCGCGCCGAATACCGCCTGCATCTGCGTGAGGACAATGCCGACCTGCGTCTGACCGAAACCGGCCACGCGCTCGGGCTCGTATCCCAACCGCGATTCGACGCCATGCGCGCCAAACGTGACGCCGTCGATGGCGAATTGCAGCGATTGGGAAAAATCTGGGCCGGCCCTACCAATGCGCTGGGTGCGACGCTGGAACGGCAGCTGGGGGTCGCGGTCAGTCGCGAAACCACCGCGCTGGATCTGTTGCGTCGCCCCGAGCTCGATTACGCCAGACTGGCGGCGGTGCCCGGGATTGGTCCGGCCGTGGGCAGTGAGGATGTGGCCGCGCAGGTCGAGGTGCAGGTGAAATACGCCGGCTATCTCGGGCGCCAGCGCGAAGAGATCGAGCGCCAGCGGCGGCATGAAACGACCGGAATTCCCGCCAGCTTCGACTACGACAAGGTGCGTGGACTGTCGAACGAAGTCTTGTTGAAGTTGAAGCGGACGATGCCGGCGACCGTCGGCCAGGCGGCCCGCATCAGCGGCGTCACGCCGGCGGCGATCTCGTTGCTGCTGGTGCACCTGAAGCGCCGCCACGCCGCCTGAACTCCCGTCATCGGCTGCCGTTTCAACCGCTGCAGAAACATCTCATGGCATCATGCAGTTTTGATCAGCATGGGAGTGTGCGATGGAAATCTGGATCGGTCGCGACGGCGAACGGCATGGACCGTACAAGGAAGACGATGTCCGCCAGTGGCTGCGCAGCGGCCAGGTGAGCCCAAAGGACCTGGCCTGGTACGAAGGCCTGGCCGATTGGCAGCCGCTGTCGGTG
Organism: Pseudomonadota bacterium; assembly: GCA_030947085.1. Classification (GTDB taxonomy): domain Bacteria; phylum Pseudomonadota; class Gammaproteobacteria; order Xanthomonadales; family Rhodanobacteraceae; genus Rhodanobacter. Next base: position 1,842 of record JALYXN010000153.1, read on the forward strand.
CTGTATCCCAATGAGGCGGCAGCCACACCGCCCCCGCCGGCCACCGGCCATCCCGACGCCGTACCCGCCGCGCCGCTGCTGCCGCAGATGACCACGGCCGCGCTGGAGGATCATGCCGGTTTCTGGAAGCGGGTGGGCGCCTACATACTGGACGCGATCCTCCTGTACCTCCCCAACCTGCTCATCATGAAAATGATGGGCGGTGATGCGGCTCAGGCCACCTTGAAACAGGCGCTGCTCGCCGCGCCGGGCGATCCACAGGCCATGATGGCTGCGTATCAGCACTTCTATTCAAGCATGGGCGTGGCCATGCTCATCACCACCATCGTAGCGTGGCTGTATTTCGCCATCTGCGAAAGTTCAAGCTGGCAGGCGACGATCGGCAAGCTGGCGCTGGGCATCCGGGTGACCGATCTGCACGGCGAACGCATCAGCTTCCCGCGTGCGCTGGGTCGCTATCCGGCCAAGTTC
>JALYXN010000166.1 GCA_030947085.1 Pseudomonadota bacterium
CGCGCCGCGGTGGAACTTCTCGACGGCGGCGCCACCGTGCCGTTCATCGCCCGCTACCGCAAGGAAGTCACCGGCGGTCTCGACGACATCCAGCTGCGCTTGCTGGAAGAACGGCTGCGCTACCTGCGCGAGCTGGAGGAGCGGCGCACGGCGATTCTGGCCAGCGTCGAGGAACAGGGCAAACTGAGCGAAGCGTTGAAAGCCGATCTGCTCGCCGCCGAGACCAAGGCGCGGCTGGAGGATCTCTATCTTCCGTACAAGCCGAAACGTCGCACCAAGGCGCAGATCGCCCGCGAAGCCGGACTGGAGCCGCTGGCGCTGGGCCTGCGCGAAGATCCGACCCAGACGCCGGAAGTGGCGGCCGCGCCCTTCGTCGACGCGGAAAAGGGCGTGGCGGACGTTCGCGCGGCACTGGACGGCGCGCGCGCGATCTTGATGGAATCGATCGCCGAAGACGCGTATCTGGTCGGCGAACTGCGCGACTGGCTGTGGGCCCGCGGCCAGATCAAGGCGAAGCTGGTCGAGGGCAAGGAAAACGAGGGCGCGAAATTTCGCGACTACTTCGATCACGTTGAACCGATCGGAAAGATTCCCTCGCATCGCCTGCTGGCGCTGATGCGCGCCCGCAACGAAGGCGTGATCGAACTGGAACTGGCTCCGGCGGCGGACAGCGAGCAAGGCCACGTCGAAGGCGAAGGCCGGGTCGCCGCACATGCCGGCATCCACGATCGCGGCCGCGCCGCCGATGGCTGGCTGCGCGAGACGGTGCGCCTGACCTGGCGGGTAAAGCTGCATCTGCATCTCACCCTGGACTTGTTCGGCCGCGTGCGCGAGGGCGCCGAGGACGAGGCGATCCGCGTGTTTGGCGACAACCTCAAGGATCTGATGCTGGCCGCACCCGCGGGCGCCAAGACGGTGATGGGCCTGGATCCGGGCATCCGCACCGGTTGCAAGGTGGCGGTGGTCGATGCCACCGGCAAGCTGCTGGACACCGACACCATCTACCCGCTGCAGCCACGCCAGCAATGGAAGGAGTCGCTGGTGTCACTGGCGCGCCTGTGCAAGCAGCACAGCGTCGACCTGATTGCGATCGGCAACGGTACCGGTTCGCGCGAAACGGACAAGCTTGCCGCCGAACTGATCAAGTCGCTGGGCGACGCCAGGCTGTCCAAGATCGTGGTCAGCGAGGCGGGCGCCTCGGTGTACTCCGCGTCCGAGCTGGGATCGAAAGAATTTCCGCAGCTGGATGTCAGCTTGCGCGGCGCCGTCTCGATCGCCCGTCGGCTGCAGGATCCGCTGGCCGAACTGGTGAAAATCGAACCGAAGGCGATCGGCGTGGGCCAGTACCAGCATGACGTCAACCAGATCAAGCTCGCTCGCGCGCTCGATGCGCGCGTCGAAGACTGCGTGAACGCGGTCGGGGTCGATGTGAACACGGCCTCGGCGGCGCTGCTGGCGCGGGTGGCCGGCCTTTCGCCCAGCGTGGCGGACAACGTGGTGAAGCACCGCGATGCGCATGGCCCGTTCACCAACCGCAAGGCCTTGCTGAAAGTGCCGCGACTGGGCGACAAGGCGTTCGAGCAGTGCGCCGGTTTCCTGCGCGTCACCAGCGGCGACAACCCGCTGGATGCCAGCGCGGTGCATCCGGAGGCCTATCCGGTGGTGGAGCGGATCATCGCGCAATGCGGTCGCGAAGTCCGCAACATCATTGGCGATACCGGCTTTCTTCGCGGGCTCAAGATCGAACAGTTCACCGACCAGAAATTCGGCGAGCCGACCGTGCGCGACATCCTCAAGGAACTGGAAAAGCCCGGCCGTGATCCTCGCCCCGAGTTCGTGGCACCGACCTTCGCCGACGGCGTCGAGGACGTTAAGGATCTTCGCCCTGGGATGGTGCTCGAGGGGCGCGTCACCAACGTCGCCGCGTTCGGTGCTTTCGTCGATATCGGCGTGCATCAGGATGGGCTGGTGCACGTGTCAGCGCTTTCGCATACGTTCGTCAAGGACCCCCGCGACGCGGTGAAGGCCGGCGACATCGTCAAAGTAAAGGTAATGGAGATCGATCTGCCGCGCCAGCGCATCGGCCTCAGCATGCGACTGGACGATGAGCCGGGCCAGAGCCGCGTACGCAGCGCCGAGCCGCGTGCCGCGGGCAAGGGTTCGAGGCCGCCAAAGCCGGCATTGGCAGCTAGCGCGATGCCGGCCAATAGCGCCTTTGCGGAGGCCATGCAGCGGGCCAAACAGCGCTGACCCACCCCACACTGGCGCCCTGCTCGTCGGCTGCCTTCGGACGGTTAACCGGAGCAATCGAACCCGTAGCGGAGGTCTCGGCGCTTCGCCGGATCCACACCGAAACGAGCTTTCCAACGCTGGCAAATCATCGCGAGCTGCAGCGCAACATGCGCTAAAGTATGGCGTGAATTACCGTAACCTCATCCCGTCCAGACCCATCCTCTCCCGGAGTCCATCAATGGTTACCAAACACGTTCTCGCTGGTGCCATCGCCGCCACGCTGCTGTGCAGCGGCGCCGCCAGCGCCACCCACTTCAGCAAGGTCGTCGTCATTGGCGACAGCCTCAGCGATGCCGGCAATCTTTCCCTGGCGTTGTATCCACAGATCCAGCCGCCGAATCGATTCACCACCAACCCCGGTTCCACCGCCGCCGAGCTGGTCGCCAGTGACCTCGGGTTGCCGGTCACCCCATCGCTGCTGGGTGGTACCGACTACGCGTTCGGTGGCGCCGGCGTGGTGCACAACGCCAGCGCAGGCCCGATCCCGACCTTGCCGCAGCAGCTGCAGATGTATCTGGCGGCCAATGGTGGCGCGGCCGATCCGCATGCGCTTTATCAGGTCTGGGGCGGCGCCAACGACATCTTCTACCTGAGCGCCACCTCGACCAATCCCAACGTGTTGTCCGCCGGCACGCAAGTCGCCGCACAAACCGAACTCGGGCTGCTGAATACGCTGCACGCGGCAGGGGCAACGTATGCGGTGGTCTACAATCTGCCTGACCTGGGCAAGACGCCCGCCGGCATGGCCGGTGGCGCGGCTGCCTCGGGCGGCGCTACCCAGCTGTCGCAGCTCTACAACAGCCAGCTGAGCCTCGGCCTAAGCGATCTCAGCGCGCAGGGCATGAACATCATTCCGGTCAATACGTTTGCCCTCGTCAATCAGGTCATCGCCAACCCGGCCGCCTACGGTTTCAGCAACGTCACCGCCCCCGCCTGCGGCGCCACCGCCAGTTCGCTGCTATGCGGCCCGCAGGGCGCTGGCCTTCCCTTCAGCTACGCCCCCGGCACCGAGAACACCTACCTGTTCGCCGACGACGTACATCCGACCACGGCTGCGCATGCGCTGCTGGCGCAGGTGGTCAAATCCGAACTGGCCGCGCCAGAGCAGGTATCGCTGCTGGGTGAAGCACCCCTGGCCATTACCGGGGTGCAGAACGGCGTGCTGCGCAGTCAGATGATCAAGGACAGTCTCGGCGCCGAACGGCGCGCCTTCGTGAATATCGACTACGCCCAGCAACGCTTCGACGGTACCGACAGCTCACCGCAGACCAATAGCAACAATCTGAACTTTACCCTCGGCTACGACATGAAGTTCAGCGACCATT
>JALYXN010000168.1 GCA_030947085.1 Pseudomonadota bacterium
ACCGCGGCTCCATCGTCAAGGGCGGCGGCAATCCCTCGGACAAGGACAACAAGGGCGTTTGGGAGCCCGACATCCACATCCTCGATGACGGTCGCATGGTCGCTTACTACTCCAGCGAGCAGCACAAGGCCGAGGGCTACAACCAGCTGCTGGCGCACAAGCTGTCCAGCGATGGTGGCCGCAGCTGGGGTAGGGAGGAGGTCGATGTGGCGATCCCCGGCGGCGTCCAACGTCCGGGAATGGCCTTTGTCGCACGTCTTCCAGACGGTCGCTACGTGATGACCTACGAGAACATCGACGGGCCACGCAATGGCCAGGTCTTCCTGAAATCCAGCGCGGATGGCCTCGACTTCGGCGACCCGCACGACCACGGCACGCCGGTGTTGACGATGGCCGGCGGCTGGCCTGCTGCCTGTCCCACCGTGCAGTGGCTGCCGCTGGGCGAGGACCCGTCGCACGGAATCCTGACCGTTCTGGCCGAACGCGCCGGCGGCGGTGCCGACGAAGGCGGCCGCAGTCTGTGGTGGAACGCCGACAACGGCCGGGGTCCGTGGTGGCGTATGCCGGCACCGGCGCAGAAGCACACCGGCAACATCCACGCCGGTTGGACCCAGGCGCTGCTGGTGAAAAAGGACGGTAGCCTTTTGCAGGTCACCTCCTCGTCGGATGCCGATGCGCCGGAGGACGTCAGCCGCAACGTAATCATCTTCAATAGCCGCAAGGTGACGTTCGATCGCTATGAGGCGGAGGACGCCGGGCGGCATGCGGCGGTACAGATCGACGATGAGAGTGCTTCGGCTGGCGGCAAGGCGCGTGTGGCGTCCGCGCCCGCTGGTGCACTGGACTTCAAGGTCCATCTCCTGCGCGCCACCACCCGTCGGATTGCCGTTCGTTGGCAGGATATCGGCTTTCCTGGCCTACCCACCATCACGATCGATGGCAAGGCGGTGCCGCTCACGGACCGCTCCGATCGTGACGGTTGGCACCTTGCCACCACCCGCATGCCGATGGCTTTGGGTGATCACGAAGTGGTGGTCAAGGGAGCCGCGCATGCGGTCGACATCGACTATCTGGAACTCGCACCGCTCACGGCAGGCGGCGGTTGAGACGTGTTTGCCGAGAAGTTAGATACTGATGGCTCGCCGCACGGCAGCAAGTGAACGTCACTGTGCTGTCAACATGGTTTCGGCGACTCTTGCGCCGCTGTCTGCGGCAAAGGGAAAGCAACATGATCGGTTTCAATGAGCGGCAGCGACACCGTTCGACAACGGGCTCGCACCACAGCAGTGGCTGGTGCAGTAATTCCTACACGTAGGAAAATCGAAGCCGCCGCATCTCAATCCGTCGGTTTTCTTCTGGATCGTGTTCTGCTCAGCGTGGTGCCGGAATCGGCTTGCCTTCCGGCAACGGTATGCCGAAATCCGGGGTGCCGTCCCGGCGCCAGTGGAACGGCTGCATGTGTGGCGCGCGCCTGGCGGTGCACTTCATCCCGGGGCCGCTGTTGGCGTGGTAGATGATCCAGTCGGTGCCGTCCGGCGACTTGAAAAAGCCGTTATGGCCGGTGGCGTAGACACTGTTTTTTACCGAGGTGGCAAACACCGGCTTGACCGCTTTGTGCCACACCGAAGGATTCATCGGATCGGCCCCGGCCGGTGCCGACAGCAGGCCCAGCGCGTAGTCGTCCGACCAGCAGGCGCTGCCCGAATAGGTAAGGAAAAGTTTGCCGGTCGGACCCTGGATGAACTCCGGCCCTTCGAGGATCTTGCGCCCACCCTGCATCTCCCACGCATGGGTGGGGTGGGCGATGTCGACCTGCGGGCCGACCAGCGTCCATGGATTGCTCATCGCCGAGATCACCAGGTCGCTGTGATCGCCGACGTAGGGCGAGTAGACGAAATACAGCTGGCTGTTCAACTCGAATACGGTGCCGTCGATGCCCGGCTTGTCGATGCCGAGCATGCCTTTGGACGTCCATGTGCCTTCGGTAGGATCGGCTGCGGCATTCTCCAGCACGAACACATGGCGATGCGCGTCGTCATCGTGGCCGCGTTCGGAAGCGGTGTAGTACAGATACCACTTGCCGCGAAGCCAGTGCAGCTCCGGCGCCCACAGTGCATACGAACCCGGGCCGTCATGTGGCGGCGTCCACACGGTGATTTCCGGCGCCTGCGCCAACTTCGCCATGTCGCGCGTCTTGCGCAGGGCGATCCGATCGCCCTGCGTGTTCATGTAGTAGTACACACCGCCGCGCTGCGCCACCCACGGATCAGGACCCGAGGGCAGCAGCGGATTGGTATAGGTAGCTGAGGGGGGTGGGGACGTCGCCGAGACATGTGCCGACATCCCCAATAGTGCTGCCGCGAGCAGGAGGCTCGCCGCGCGCGTTGTCGTCAAGCGCATCGATTAGCGTCCAATCTCGCGCAGTCGCTTGCCGGCCATCAGGTTGCGTTCGATGTGCTCCAGCGAAATGTTCTTGGTTTCCGGCACCAGCCAGATCGTGAGCAAAATGAACACGGCGTTGAAGGCTGCGTAGAGCCAGAAAGTGCCGGCTTCGCCGACGTTGTTGAGCAGGGTGAGGAACGTGCCGCCCACGATCATATTGGCGATCCAGTTGGTAATGGTGGAGCAGCCGATGCCGAAGTCGCGTCCCTTCAGTGGCTGAATCTCCGAGCACACGGTCCAGATCAGCGGGCCCGCAGACATTGCGAAGCCAATGATGAAAATCAGCAGCATGCCGACGGTGAAAAGTTGTTGGAAGTGCGTATGAATGCCGAGATGCATCATCGTGCCGACGACGCCCAGGCCGATGGTCATAACGACGAAGCCGGCGAGCAGGATCGGCTTGCGGCCCAGCTTGTCGACAAATGCAATCGCGATGAAGGTGGCCAGTACGTTGGTCAGACCCACGATCGCAGTGAACCAGAGCTGCGATTCGGTGTTGTAGCCCATGCCCTGGAAGATGCGTGGTGCGTAGTACATCACTACGTTCATACCGGTGAGCTGCTGCATCACCTGCAACACGATACCCAGTCCTACCGAGCGACGGAAGTTGCGGTTCTGAAAAAACAGATGGAAGCCACGCTGTGGCACTTTCAGCTGCTCACTGATTTCCGCCAGTTCCAGGGCCACGGCAGCAGGGTCGGCGCGAAGCTTGTGCAGTACCTTTTCGGCTTCCTCGCGGCGGCCGCGCATCATCAGCCAGCGCGGGCTGCGGGGCAGAAATACGACGCCGAACAGGAACAGTGCACCGGGTATTGCAATGATGCCCAGCATCCAGCGCCAGTTGCCGGTGTAGCTGAAGTAGGTGTCAGAAAGAAAGGCCACCAGGATGCCGATGGTGATCATCAGCTGGTAAAGCGAGATCATCGCGCCGCGAATGCGCTCCGGTGCAATTTCGGCCAAATACAAAGGTGCGGTGAAACTGGCGATGCCGATGGCCAGACCCAGAACCACTCGGCCCACAATCAACATGGTGGGCGAGCTGGCTGCGCCACACAGCAGGGAACCGACCACGAACAGTACCGCGCCCAGAATCAATGAGCGCTTGCGTCCAAGCGCCGCCGACATCCAGGCCGCACCCAGCGCGCCCAGTGCCGCGCCGGCCATCATGCTGCTGACGATCCATTCGATGGTGTGGTCGTTGATGGCAAAGTCTTTCTGGATAAATTGTTGGGCGCCGGAAATGACACCGACGTCCAGCCCGAACATCAAACCGGCCAAGGCGGCCAGGATGCAGGTGAACACGGCGGTAGCCTTGGGTGATACAGCAGCGTGTGAAGCGGTATTCATAGTGTGCTTCCTGGAGGAAGAAACGGATGAAAATGGCTGGAGTCAAGCAGCGGCGGTAAAACGTCCGGGTCGTCCGGCAAAACGGGGTTCGCGCAATCCATGCACGCCAACGTCGGCGCAGAACAGGGCGCCGGCATGTGGCTCGGCAGTCAGCGTGGCATCGGACAGACCTTCGCGGGCACTGGTGACGTACAACGTGTCGAGCCGGGCACCGCCGAAAGCTGGACGCGTAGGTTGACTGGCTGAAAGGGGCAATACACGACGCGGCGCACCATCGGTGCCGTAACAGACCAGACGGCCCCGCCCCCATTGCGCGTTCCACAGGCAGCCCTCGGCGTCGACGCAGCAGCCATCGGGTTCGCCGCGGTCGCCTTCCAGAGTGGTGAATACCCGTGGCGCGCCCAGCGTGTCGCCGTAGTCGCAGCAATCGATGCGTCGTGTCAGCGAGTCGCAGAAATACATGGTGGCGCCGTCGGGGCTGAAGGCGATCGCGTTGCTGATCGCCACGCCGGGTAGGTCGAGCCGTTCGAGTTGCAGGGCGGCATCGAGACGCCAGAAGCCGCCGACCGGTTGCTTGTCGCCCGCGTCTGGCTCGTGCAAGGTGCCGAACACAAACCGGCCCTGCCGATCGCAGGCGCCGTCATTGCTGCGGGTGGCGAGGTCGGGTTCGACCGCATGCAAAGGTTCGACGTGGCCATCGGCAAGACGGAAGAACGCCAGCCGCGACGCCAGCGCCAGCAGCAGCCATCCGTCCTCCTCACACAGGGCGAAGGAGGCGAGTCGTTCGGGCATCGCCCAGTGCTCCAGCGTCTCGCTGGCAGGATGCAGCCGGTAAAGCATGGCGCGGGGAATGTCGGTCCAGTACAACGCCTGGGCGCGGTCGCACCACACAATGCCTTCGCCGAGCACGTTGCCGACATCGGCGGCGAGCTGCATGGCGGGCAATGTCTGGACGGCACTCAAACCCAGCCACCATCCACGATGAAATCTTGTCCGGTACACATGCGGCTGTCATCGGCAGCGAGAAACAGCGCCATGCGTGCCAGGTCCTCGGCCATCAGATAGCCGGGCATGCATTGCACCCGCTTGATCTCTGCTTCGCCATCCGCGTCCAGCCACAGCAAGCGCTGCTTTTCGGTGATCACCCAGCCGGGAATCAGGCCGTTGATGCGAATGTGCTGCTGGCCGAGCTCGCGCGCCATGCCGTTGACGAAACCGCGCACCGCCGCCTTGGACATCGCATAAAGCGGATAGCCGGCGTTCTTCTTCATCCAGCCGGTCGAGCCGAGACAGATGATCGAGCCTGCGCCCAGCTGGCGCATGTCGGGAATCACGGCCTGGGTGGCAAAGATCTGATGGCGAAGATTGACCGCCACGTTGCGCTCGAAGTCGGCCAGGCCGATGTCGGCTAGCTGGTGGCGGACATCGTTGGCGGCGTTGTTGACCAGCACGCCGATCTTGCCAATCTGCGTACGGGCGTCGCGTATGGACGTCTGTAGTGCCTCAAGATTGGTGACATCGCAATGCAGGTAGTGTGGGGTGTGCCTGGCATCGGAAAGCGCGGATGCCAGCGCCGCTGCACCTTCGTCGTCGATGTCCAGAAACGCGACCCGCGCGCCCTGTTGTGCGAAGTGGCGGACAAACGATGCACCGATGCCGCTGGCCCCGCCGGTGATCAACACGTTGCGATCGTCCAGGCTCGGATAAGTGGCGTAGGGGGGTGTCTGACCGGCGTCGTGGGTACTCATCATGCTCACCACTCGGCCACGCTGCCGTCGGCATGACGCCAGACCGGGTTGCGCCAGCGGTGCCCGACGTCGGCGCGCTCGATGACATAGGCTTCGTTGACCTCGATGCCCAGCCCGGGGCCACCGGGAATCGTCACGTAGCCGTCCTCGTAGGCAAACACGCTGCGGTCGCTGACGTAGTCGAGCAGGTCGTTGCCGGCGTTGTAATGGATGCCCAGGCTCTGTTCCTGGATGAACGCGTTGTGGCATACCGCGTCCAGTTGCAGGTTGGCCGCCAGCGCGATCGGGCCCAGCGGACAATGCAGCGCCAGCGCCACATCGTAGGCTTCCGCCATCGCCGCGATCTTGCGCGTCTCGGTGATGCCGCCGGCATGCGACGGATCGGGCTGGATGATGTCGACCCCGCCCATCTGCAGCACGCGCTTGAAGTCGTAGCGTGAGTACAGCCGCTCGCCCAGCGCGATCGGCGCGGGTGAGAGCGAGGCCAGCTCGGGCAGCGCCTCCAGATGATCGGACAGCACCGGCTCCTCGATGAACATCAGCTTGTATGGCGCCAGTTCGCGCATCAGTACCTTGGCCATCGGCTTGTGCACGCGGCCATGGAAATCCAGGCCGAGGCCGACGTCCGGGCCCACCGCGTCGCGCACCGCCTGCACGTTCTCCAGCACGCGGGTGACCTTGTCGTGGGTATCGACGAACTGCATTTCCTCGGTGGCATTCATCTTGACCGCGGTGAAGCCGCGTTCGACCGCGGCCCTGGCCGCGTTGGCGGTGTCGTCCGGGCGATCGCCGCCGATCCACGAGTACACCCGAATGCGCTCGCGCACCGGGCCGCCGAGCAGCTCGTGCACCGGCACGCCCAACGCCTTGCCCTTGATGTCCCACAGCGCCTGGTCGATGCCGGCGATGGCACTCATCAGGATCGGGCCGCCGCGATAGAAGCCGCCGCGATACATCACGTTCCACAGGTCCTCGACCCGGCGCGGATCCTTGCCGATCAAATAATCGGACAGTTCGTCCACCGCAGCAGCCACCGTCTGCGCGCGGCCTTCGACCACCGGCTCGCCCCAGCCGCTGATGCCAGCGTCGGTCTCGATGCGCAGAAAGCACCAGCGCGGCGGCACCAGAAAGGTGGTGAGTCGGGTGATCTTCATGCGTGACTTTCCTTGAGCGTGGCGCGGATCTCCGCCCATGCCTGTGCGAACGCGTGGGCACGGCGATCGACTTCATCGATATCCACGCCGGGCGCGTAGAGCGCCGAGCCGATGCCGAAACCGTTGGCACCGGCGGCGATCCATGGCGCCATGTTGTGCGGCGTGATGCCACCAACCGGCAACACCGCAACCTGCTTGGGCAGGACTGCACGCCAGGCCTTGAGCACCTGCGGCGACGCCTGTTCGGCGGGAAAGAGTTTCAGGCCATCGGCACCGGCAGCCAGCGCCGCGAACGCTTCCGTCGGGGTGGCGACGCCGGGTACGCAGACCAGGCCGGCGGCCTTGGCGGTACGAATCACGCTGACATCGGCATGCGGCATCACCACCAGGCGTCCGCCCGCGGCGGCCACCTCGCCGACCTGGGCTGGTGTCATGACGGTGCCGGCACCGATCAGGTAACCATCGCCCAACGAGTCGGACAGTCGACGGATGCTTTCCATGGGCTGGGGTGAATTGAGCGGCACCTCCAGTACGCGAAAGCCGGCGCCGCTGAGGACATTGCCGACCGCCACGACGTCGTCGGGCTGAATGCCGCGAAGGATCGCGACAAGCGGGAGGGAATCGAGCCAGGGGTTCAGCATGGGTAAGCTTCCTTGGACGTCGTGACGGCGGGTACAAGCCCGGCATGGGAGGCCACGTGCCACAGACCGTACGCCGCGGCATCGGTCAGTGGTTCGGTCAATTCGAGGTCAAAATGTGCGGCGGCAGCGCGGTAGCGTGCGCACAGGGCGTTATCGCCGATCAGGTGGATGGCCTGGTCGCGGGCAAATCGACCCGTGGCGAGACAGGAGCGCAGCTCTTCACCCAGCAACAGACCGGACAGATAGTCGGGCACCGCCGACGGTGTCAGTTCACCGTCAAGCATCAGTGCGCGTGCAGAAAACAGCCGGCTCAGCGCACCCGCAGCGCCGCTATCGCGCGCGGTGACCACGCCGCGTGCAAAGGCGGCCGCGTCGTCACTTGCCTCGCCGATGCCGGCCCCGAGTATCGAATGCTGACGCAGTACCGAGAAAAGTTCGCCGGTCATCATGGTGCAGAAGTCGACCACGGCGCCTTCGCGAATGCTCACCCATTTGCTGTGGGTGCCGGGCAGGATCACCGTCGAAGCTGCGCCCAGCGACGGGTGCATGACGATGGCACCGACCAGCTGGGTTTCCTCGCCGCGCATTACGTCCGGCCCCTGCGGATTGCGCAGGCCGGGCACGATATGCAGCTCGCGGCCATCCGCGGCCCGCACGCTTTGCAACGACGCACCTAGCCGGGCCGGAGCGGCGGGTAAATCCAGGTACGGGACTTCAAGCCACCCATTACGGCTGCCGACCATGCCGCAAGCGAGCCGTGGCAGCAGCGGCCAATCGGCGCAGATCTCCGCCAGCGCCGCCTCGAAACCGCCTGCGGGCAACTGCCGGATGCCCCACGGACGCGACCGTGATTGGCGAATGCCGCCCTCCTCAAGCCAGTAGGCGCGCAAACTGGAGGTGCCCCAGTCGAGTCCGATCAGGCCAGCCATGGGTTCAGGCTTTCCTGCCATGACGACGGATATTGGTGCGCGAATCCATCACCATTTTCAGCATCGCCTGTCGCGCCACTTCGGGCTGACGGCGACGAATCGCATTGAATACCTTCTCATGGTGTGGCAGTGAGTATTTGAAGTTGGCAGCCGTGCTCGCCGAGAGCACGAAATAGGTACCAAGCGCCGTTTCGATCACCGAGAACAGCGAGGTCATCAGTTCGTTGTTGGTGGCGTGAAGCACATTTTCGTGGAAGGCGAGATCGGCGATGGCCCACGCATCCAGATCCTCCGCCGCGGCCATCGCTTCATAGGCGTCCTTTATTTTTTCCAGTTGCTCAGGCGTGCGCCGCCGGGCCGCGGATGCGGCGGCAGCCGGTTCGATGATCTCGCGCATCTCGACCAGCTTCTCGACGAAGCTTTCGGTGGGCATCAGCGCGCAGCGCCACGCGAGAACATCCGCGTCGAGCTGGTGCCAGTGGATGGTCTCGCGTACCCGGGCGCCGGTCTTCTGGCGTGACTCTATCAGCCCCTTGGCGGAGAGCACCTTCATCGCCTCGCGCAACGCCGTGCGACTGACCTTCATCCGTTCGGCCAGCAACTCCTCACGCGGTAGCCCCTCACCAGGAGCGAGCTCGCCACTGATGATCAGTCGTCCCAGTTCCTGGATGACCTGACCGTGCAGATTGCGCACGGCAATGGGCTTCACCATGTTGGCTGTTCTCCCTGGTTGCGTTGCCGTACCGGTATCGGCGAAGCGGCCTGTTGCGCATGAGTCGGAAGGTGGTGATGTCGCCGCTCGGCCCATATGCTCATTTGTAATACTAATTAGGTTATAGCAGGTTGAGCAGGGAGCGTCATCTGTTCTTTTACTCGAATCGGCATCCAAGTTGCGCCTCGCATACGGCCAGCTGGAAGAGTGACGCCGTGTCCGGCCGCCGCACGCCGCCGCGATGCGCTACCTGTCGCAAGCCATGCATTCGTCAACGGCGCCGGTGTCGTGGTTGCAGAGGAATCGCGAGGCCGATCTCATGGCCCTTCAGCGGGCTTGTCGTCGTCGAAGCCGGTGTAACCCTCCGGAAAGATCGGGGTGCCGTCATCTTCCAGGCCGGTCATCTCGTTCAAGGACTTGGCGGCGGCGGTTTCGGCAATGGTCTGGTCGCGAAAGCTGCGGTTTTCGCAGATCGCAAAATACATCGGGAAGCCGTTCCGGCGCGGCGTAACGGCCAGGTAAGCGGTGTAGCGCGAGCCCTCCAGGGTGGCGCCGGAGCGGGCAATGAAGTTGTCGAATTCGCGCTCGGCCATAAAATGGGTCCAATGCAGGGGCGGTCTAGTGTATCGCCCGCCGACGTGGCCCGTCGCGGCGGCAGCTTGCGAACGACACCGGTCGGGTCTGTGGCAAGCTGGCGTTTTCATGCTTTTCAGGTGTCACGCATGCTCGTCCCCGCCGAAATCTCCTGTCCCTACTGCGGCGAACCGCTCGACATCCTGCTCGATGCCTCCGCTGGCGAGCAGCAATACATCGAGGATTGCCAGGTCTGTTGCCGGCCGATCACGCTGAGCGTGCATATCGACGACGATGGCGAACCACGGGCGCGCGCGGCGTCTGAAAACGAAGCGTGAGTGCCGTGGCATGCGCACTGCCGCGCGTCGTGCTGGACACGAATGTCTGTCTGGATCTGTTTTTGTTTGGCGATTCGATGTGTTCGCATCTGCTGGCCGCCATGCAGCGTGGCGAGGTGCAGGCGGTAACGCGGGACGACTGCCGCGATGAATGGCTGCGCGTGCTGCACTATCCCCAGTTGCCGATCGATGCGGCCAATCGAGCGGGGCTGATGGAAGCGTTCGATGCGCTGATCGTGCTTTTGCCGGACGAACCGCGGCCGTCACGCGACGACGTGCGGCTGCCGTTGTGCGCCGATCCGGATGATCAGAAGTTCATGGAACTGGCACGGGATGCTGGCGCGCGCTGGCTGCTCAGCAAGGACAACGCGTTGCTCAAGCTCGACCGCCGCACGAGCGCGGCGGGGCTGTTCTCGATCCGGCTGCCACAGCAATGGACGGTGGCGGATGTGCGATCCGGCTGAGCAGGTTGATGGTCACGCGTTGCCCGCCCCGCTTCAGTCATTCGAGTCGATCATCGTCACACCCTGCGCCTGCAACGTCGTTCGGGTGGCGTCATCGCTGTCCGGGGTCACCGGGCGACTCAAATCCCATAGCAGGGTCGCGCGAAAGCCGAGGTCGACCGCGTCCCGCACCGTCCACGACACGCAGACATCGCGCGCCAGCCCGCACACGTAGACCTCGGTCACGCCACGTTCGCGCAACCATCCGGCCAGCCCGGTGCGGGGCCGGCTTCCTTCAGGGCCATGGTTTTCGCGAAAGCCGCTGTAGGAATCCACCGCCGGATCGCTGCCCTTGCGAATGACCGCGTCGAGCGGACTCCAGTCGATGCCGGGATGAAGTTCGGCGCCCGCGGTGCCCTGGACGCAATGATCCGGCCACAGCGTTTGCGGATGGCTGTACAGATCGATCTGCTCGAAGGCCGTGCCGCCCGGATGCGAGCTGGCGAAGGACACGTGTCCGCGCGGATGCCAGTCCTGAGTAGCCACCACGTGGCGAAAGCGGCGCTGGCGCAGCAGGCGGTCGATGCCGGAAACGATCGCGTCACCCCGGTGACATGCCAGTTCGCCGCCGGGCATGAAGTCCGGCTGCACGTCGACCACGATCAGGGCCGCGTTCGAGGGAGGTCTGCGGTGCATGCTGGAGGACATTCGCTGGGGGATAGGGGAAGTCTAACCCGCCGCATCATTCGCACCGAATAACCCATAATGGCCAGTTGAATCAGCGGCCTCGGGGCAGGCAATGCACTACGACCAATCATGGATGGGCTTCGGGATCGTTGGCGGGATGCAGGCCGGGCTGATCTCCGCGGCGGCGGGTCTGCTGCTGTTCTTCCTGTTTCACTGGCTCGGGCGACGCAACGACTGGGGCTACGGCCCGCAGATTGGCTGGTCGTTCCTGTTGGCGACCGCTCTCACCGCCAGCGGCGATGCGTGGGACCTGTTTTATTTCAACTACGCCCGGCTGCAGTCGCTGGAATTGCTGCGAGCCAAGCTGGCGCTGGTGCACGATCCGGAAAGCATCGGTTTACGCCTGCTGTGCGAGTTGCTGGGGGTAGCGGTGGGCATCTACGTCGGTTGGGCGTTGTGCAGTGGCCAATGGCGGGACCATCTCGGCGGCAGACGTCGCCCGTGACTGAGCTGCCTCGCTGTTACAGCACGGGATCGAACAATCGCGCCACATGCATGGCGACCCGACGCAGGTAAGGGGCATCGCGATACTCGTCGGTCGTCACCTCCAGCGCCTTGCCGAAGTCGGTCGATAGCATCGCTTCCACCTCGGCAGCGAAGTCGCGATTCACCGTCAGTGCCATGACTTCGAAATTGAGTCGAAACGAACGACTGTCCAGATTCATGCTGCCGATGGCGGCGGTGTCGTCGTCGATCAGTAGCACTTTCTGATGCACGAAACCGGGCTGGTATCGGAACATGCGAACGCCTGAGCGCACCGCGTTAGTAGCATGCAGGGTCGAGGCGAGAAACACCGTGTGATGATCCGGCCGCGACGGAATCAGCACGCGCACGTCGACACCGCGAAGCACGGCCAGCTGCAGCGCGGCACGCACGGCATGGTCGGGGACGAAGTAAGGCGTGCTCAGCCACACTCGCCGCTGCGCCGCATGGATCGCAGCGGTGAAGAAGAGTGAGCCGGTTTCCTGCGCATCGGCCGGACCGCAGGCAACCACCAGTGTGCGGGCACGGCCGTCGACCACATCGACCGGAATCAGCGGTGGCGGTGTTCCGGTGATCCACTGCCAGTCATCGGCGAACAGCTGCTGCAAGTCGGCCACCACCGGCCCGCGCAGCTGCAGCTGGGTGTCGCGCCACGGGCTCAGCGCCGGATTGAGGCCCAGGTATTCGTCGCCCACATTGAGTCCGCCGACAAACGCGCACGCACCATCGACCACCACGATCTTGCGATGATTGCGAAAGTTCAGCTGGAATCGATTGCGCCAGCGGTGCGTGGCGAACGGGTGGATCGCCACGCCGCCGGCCCGAAGCGCAGCCACGTAGTGGCGCGGCAGGGCGTGGCTGCCGATACCGTCGAACAGCACGCAGACACGCACCCCGGCGGCGGCGCGTTCCAGCAGCACCTGCTGCAGGCGGCGGCCCAGGGTGTCATCACGGATGATGAAGAACTGCACCAGCAGGCAGTGCTGGGCACCGGCCATCGCAGCCAGCATGGTGTCAAACGCGGCCTTGCCGCCGATCAGCAGGCGCAGCTGGTTGCCGGGTCGGAATGGCCGGCCCTGCAGAGCCGCCATGGCGGCGTAACGAGAGCAATCGGAACAAGCCGCAGGCTCATCATCGCTTGACGAAGGATGCGACGATGACGGGGGCGCAACGCAATAGCCGAGAAAGCGACTGGAGCCCAGATACAGGTACGGCAGCAAGGTGACGTAGGGAAGCAGCACCAGGCTCAAGGCCCAGCCGATGGCGCCTTGCGGGGTTCGTGTATGCATGACGGCATGCATCGCCGCCAGGATCCCCAGCAGGTGCAATATGACGATGCTGGTAGTAACTATAAGTGTCGTCATGGCGGCCGCTGTCGCCGCTCAGTCGATCAGCAGCTGGCGAGAGATGTTTCGCGCCTGCCGGCGGATTTCCGGCATGGCAGTGGACTCCCACAGCGCGCCGCGCAGCAGGCTGCCGATGGCGAAGAAATGCGGCCAGTGCGTGCCGTCATGGCGCAGGTGACCGTCGACACTGCCGCACAAGCCGAGATCGAGCGGGTCCGGTTTCACGTGGGCATTGGTGAGCAGCTGATTCATCAGGCGATGATTGGCATCGAGAACGTTGTGGTTCAGGCCACTGGCCTGGATCACCAGATCGGCGACCTGTACTCGCGCACTTCCCGCGTGATGCGTGGTGACCTGCAGCCCGTTATCGATCAACGTGACCGATTGCAGCCGACCGGTCTGGCGATCGAGGCGACCGTCGGCAACGAGCGCGGCCATGGCTTCCGCGTTTTCCGGCGGCATCCGGTGGCGCACGCGATCCCATGCCCAGCGTACGTGACGTACAAAACGCGAGCGCTGCTCGGGCGCCAGCTCGGCCCACAGCATCGGCGTGAAAGGTCGCAAACCGTCGATGATGGCCCGCCACTCGCCGCCTTGCGCGATGGCGTCGCGCAGCAGCTGCATCCACCGGCGTACGTCCGGCACGTCCTGCATCGCTTCGATCAACTCGGTGCCGTCGCCCGCGGGCATGGCGGCGGTGCGTAAATGGGCTTCGGGAAGCAAGCCGTGGCGGGAGACGGCGGTGAATCGTGCCTGCGGCCACTGTCGCGAAAGCGAAAGCAGCACGTCGACGGCGGTCAGCCCGGTGCCGATCACCAGTACGTGCTCGGGCACGGGATGGTGTTCGCCGGCATGCGCAAGCAGGGGCCACGGGTCGATCACATAGCGACGGCTGTCGAGTGCTTCGGCGCTGACGCCGCGCAATGCGCGTGGCGGCATTGCGCCGATGGCCAACACGGCCGCGTCCACTTCGCGAGTTTCCTCGCCGTGCAGGACGGTGACCGCCCCCCGTTCGGGAACCATGGAGTCGACCGCGAAGGGAATGACTTTCACGTCGTGTCCCCGCGCCTTGCCCAGTTCGAGGATGCGCTTCACCTCGGCCTCCAGATAGTCGCCGTAGCGGCGGCGAGGGAGGAAGTCGGTGCCTGAGACGGCGGGATCGTCGCGCTGCAGGAAATCCAGAAAGCCGCGCGACCGTCCTCCGAACATGCCCATGGAAGCGACCCGGACATTGAGCAGATGCTGATCATCGGGAGTGCCATAGGCGGCCCCGCGCACCGAGCCGGCGCCACCCGTGTACCAGTCCAGATGGAGCGGTTTGGCTGGCTGGTACTCGAGCAGTTCGCTGAGCATGGCGGCGGCCGCTGCGCCACCGCCGATGATGGCGATGCGTCGAAACATGGGATGTCCTGTTTATTGGATAACACCAAGGGCGGCGCAGAGCTGATAGCGCCAATACCCGTTTTGGATGACTGAGGTTTTCCTCAGGCCAGGTTTGTTGCTGGTATGCGTATCCGCCAGACCTGCCTCAGACAGCAGCGCTCGTAAGATTTTTATCATGCGAATATCGGTCCACGCATGAGCCTCGCCAAGTAATTGATCTTCAGTCAATCATGCAGATCGTTAAAGCCGCGTAAGCCGGTGACGCTGTTGGCCTGCAGTCTCTGAACTCACGGCGACACACAACGGAGTTGGTTGGCAGGAGCGACTTGTTGTGGGAG
>JALYXN010000187.1 GCA_030947085.1 Pseudomonadota bacterium
GCACGGACGGTGGAAAACTACTTCGGCGATGCGCTGGACGGCTTGCTGGATGCCCCGCTGGGTGGTCAGGGCAACCCCAGCGTGATTCGGGACGTGCTGTCGGGCGCTATCATTCGTCCGTAGGTGGCCGGTAGCGCACCGCGGGCTTCAAAACGCGCCCCGGGCTTCGCTATGCAGTGGCATGAACGTCTTGAGCGGTCATTCATCCTGGGGTGAATGTCGCCGCGCGATGCTGTGCCGGCAGCGAGATTGATCTGAACCGAAGGGAGATTGCAATTTGGCCATCGTCTACGACACCTTCCAGCGCGAGGCGCCTCGGCGGCTACCGTTGCTGGCCGCCGCCGATCGCGCGCGGCCGCTGGCTCGCCGTCAGTCAGGCACGGTCAGCGCCGCGCAGTTCCTGGCGCACGTGCAGGCGGTGGCCGATGCTCTGCCCACCGCACCGGCGGCCATAAATCTGTGCGAAGACCGCTATGCCTTTCTGGTTGCCTTTTGCGCGCTGGCATTGCGCGGGCAGGTCAACCTGTTGCCGTCGTCGCGGGCACCTCACGCCATCGATGAAGTCATGGCTTCCTATCCGGGTTGCTACGCGATCGGCGAACGGACATTGGCGTCGATGCCGCCCGGCTACTGGTCGCTGCCGTCACTGGATGGCGCGCTACCGCCGCCGCACCAGCCCTTGTCGCCGTGGATGGCGGCCGAGCAGGTGGTGGCGATCGGTTACACCTCCGGTTCGACCGGCACGCCCAGCGCCAACGCCAAGACCTGGGGCAGCTTGCATGCCAGCAATGCCGGCAATCTGAAGATGCTTCACCGCGTGGTGGGCCAGCCTTTTGAAGTGGTCGCCACGGTACCGCCGCAGCACATGTTCGGGCTGGAGATGTCGATCCTGCTGCCGTTGCTGGGCGAGGTCAGCGTGTATGCCGGGCGTCCGTTCTTTCCGGCCGATGTCGCCGCCGCGCTTGCCCAGGTGAGCGCGCCCGCACTCGATGAGCCCGAACTCAGCAGGCCCAAGGTGCTGGTGACCACGCCGGTGCATCTGCGCGCGCTGGTCGAGTCGGGCATCGCCTTGCCGCCGATCGCCGCGATGCTCTCGGCGACCGCACCGCTGCCGGTCGAGCTGGCGCGGGCGGCCGAACTACGCTTTGGCGCGCCTGTGCTGGAAGTGTTCGGTTCCACCGAGACCTGCGTCTTTGCCAGCCGCCGCCCGATCGTCGACGAGGACTGGTCGCTGTACGACGGCGTCACCCTGCATCCGCAACCGGACGGCACCGCCGTCAGTGCGCCGCAACTCAGCGGCCCTGTCACGCTGGCCGATATCGTGACGTTGTCCGATGCCGGCCGCCATTTTCGCCTGCGCGGCCGTCACGCTGACATGCTGGAGATCGCCGGCAAACGGGCTTCTTTAAGTGACCTCAGTCGACGTTTGCTGGCCATTCCGGGTGTCGAAGACGGTGTGATGTTCCAGCTTGGCGACGGTGATGCGCTCGGTGTGCAGCGGATTGCCGCCCTGGCCGTGGCACCGGGACTGGATGAACACGCCATTCTCGCCGCGCTGCGTCTTGCCATCGATCCGCTGTTTCTGCCTCGTCCGCTACGGCTGGTGGCGGCTTTGCCGCGAAACGAAACCGGCAAGTTGCCACGCGCGGTGCTGGTCGAGTTGCTTGATCAGCACGAATAGTTCCGCAGGGATCGTCTACCGCAGCCGTTACACTGCGCGACTGCGCCGCATGGCGGATGGATGTTCCGGGAGTTCGAGATGAAGGTGCTGGTGATCGGTGGCGGCGGGCGCGAACATGCCCTGGCCTGGAAACTCAAGCAGTCGTTGCAGGTCGATGAGGTGATCGTGGCGCCCGGCAACGCCGGTACCGCGCGGGAACCAGGCCTGCGCAACGCGGACGTCGCGGTAACCGATCTCGATGGCCTGCTCGCGCTGGCCAGGGCGGAAAAGGTCGGCATCACCGTGGTCGGTCCGGAAGTGCCGCTGGTGGCCGGGGTGGTCGATCGCTTCCGCGATGCGGGTCTGCGCATCTTCGGACCGCGCGCGATAGCGGCGCAGCTGGAAGGCTCCAAGGCGTTTGCCAAGGACTTCCTGCAGCGACACAACATTCCCACCAGCCGCTATGCCGTCTTCAGCGAATTGAGCCCGGCGCTGGCCTATGTCCGCCAGCAGGGCGCGCCGATCGTGATCAAGGCCGATGGCCTCGCCGCCGGCAAGGGCGTCGTGGTCGCCTTGAGTCTGGCCGATGCCGAACTTGCGCTGCATGACATGCTGGGCGCACACCGTTTCGGTGATGCCTCGGCGCGGGTGGTGATCGAGGAATTCCTCGAGGGTGAGGAAGCGAGCTACATCGTCATGAGCGATGGCAGCCACGCGTTGCCGATGGCCAGCAGTCAGGATCACAAGCGTCGTGACGAAGGCGATTTCGGTCCCAATACGGGCGGCATGGGTGCCTATTCGCCAGCGCCGGTGGTCACTGCCGAAGTCGAGCGACGCATCCTTGCCGAAGTGATCGAGCCGACACTGCGCGGCATGGCGGCAGAGGGTGCGCCGTTCATCGGTTTTCTCTATGCGGGCCTGATGATCGACAAGACCGGTGCGCCGAAAGTCATCGAGTTCAACGTGCGGCTGGGTGATCCGGAAACGCAGCCGATCCTGATGCGGCTGAAATCCGATCTGGTCGAACTGATCCAGGCGGCGCTGGATGGACGGCTGCAGACCACCACCGCCCGGTGGGACAGCCGTCCATCCATCGGTGTGGTCATGGCCGCCGGCGGTTACCCGGGCAAGGTGCGCGGCGGCGACGTGATTGAAGGGCTGGACGTAGTGCGATCCGGGGATGTGAAGGTGTTCCACGCTGGCACGCGGCTTGATGCCGAGGGCCGCGCCGTCACCGCCGGTGGCCGCGTACTGACCGTGTGCGCACTGGCCAAGGATATCGCTGCGGCGCGTGAGCAAGCCTACGCTGCCGT
>JALYXN010000192.1 GCA_030947085.1 Pseudomonadota bacterium
GGCGTGGCCCAGTCGCTGGTCAGCAAGGATCTGGTCGAAGCCTTCCTGGCCAAGATACGCGAGGACTACGCCGAGGTGCGCGAGCGGCACAAGAACCGCGGCCCGGGTAAAGCACTGGTCACGCTGCTGAAAGCCCGTGCCCAGGCTTTCAGCTGCGACTGGACGAACTACGCGCCGCCGCAGCCCAACCAGCCCGGCGTTACTATATTCGACGAATACGACCTCGCCACCTTGCGCCCCTACATTGACTGGACGCCGTTCTTCCAGGCATGGGAGCTGGCCGGTAAATATCCCGCCATTCTCACCGACGATGTGGTTGGCATCCAGGCCAGCGAATTGTTTGGTGATGCGCAGGCGATGCTTGACCGGATCGTGGGCGAAAAATGGCTGACCGCGCGCGCCGTGATTGGCCTGTGGCGTGCTGCCAACGTCGGCGATGACGTGGAAGTCTATGCCGACGATTGGGACAGCGAACCGCTGGCCACGCTTCACAGCCTGCGCCAGCAGGCCGAAAAGCCGGTCGAGCGGCCCGACTTCTGCCTGGCCGATTTCATCGCCCCGAAAGTCACTGGAAAAAAGGACTGGATCGGCGGTTTTGCGGTCACCGCGGGCGTCGGTATCGAAGAGCATCTGAGCCGTTTCGAGGCCGATTACGACGACTATTCCTCGATCCTGCTCAAGGCGCTAGCCGATCGATTGGCCGAAGCCTTTGCCGAACACCTGCACGAACGCGTGCGCAAGGAGTTCTGGGGTTTCGTGCCGGAAGAATCACTGAACAACGAACAGCTGGTCGCCGAAGGCTATCAGGGAATTCGACCGGCGCCGGGTTACCCGGCCTGCCCCGATCACACCGAGAAAACCATCCTGTTCGAGCTGCTCGATGTGACGCGTAACACCGGTATCGAGCTCACCGAAGGGTTTGCGATGTTTCCCACCGCGGCCGTGTCGGGCTGGTACTACTCGCATCCCCAAAGCCAGTATTTCGTGGTGGGCCGCCTGCGCAAGGACCAGGTCGAGGACTATGCCAAACGCAAGGGCTGGTCAATGTTGGAAGCGGAGCGCTGGCTCGCCTCCAACCTCGATTACGATCCGGAATAGCTGAAACGGCGTGCCGCGATCACGCCGTCGCGTCGCCCGTCATGCTGTTCTTGTGGTGACGCAGATGCACGTACAGGTTGTAAACGGAAACGAATACGGGGAAGAAATTCGACAGAATGCCGACCGAATCATTCTTGCCGAAGATGAAATACGCCAGCAGCAGAATGCTGCCGAAGACCGACAACCACCAGAACGCCAGTGGCATCACCACCCGCTTGTACTTGCGGGTGTAGTACAGCTGCACAAACCAGCGGCTGGTGAACATCAGGGTTCCAGCGAAGCCCACCATTTTCCAGGGCGTCAGCTCAAACTGCTGCAGCGCGGCGAAAGCATGGCCCATAGGGCCACTGAGAAAATCCATGGCGACACGCTACCGTTGAGATAAAAACGGCATTCTATCAAGGCTCGGAGCGGTTTCTGCCTCGGTGAAGCCGATTCACTCCGCGCCGAAAAGGCATTGACCCGTCCCCGGAACCACCCTAGACTTGCGCGCTGAGTTCGGGCGATTAGCTCAGCGGTAGAGCACTGCCTTCACACGGCAGGTGTCGCAAGTTCGATCCTTGCATCGCCCACCACCGAAACCATGAAAAAGGCCACCCTCGCGGTGGCCTTTTTCTTTTCGACGCGACGCTATTCAGCTCACGGAAAACTTTTCGCCATATTTCTTCTCGTGCGCAATCAGGTACGAATCGAAGAAGTCCTGATCTGTGTTCGAATCCTTGTCAAGATCCGCAACCAGATCCCTGTCCATGCCGCGCCGAAGATCTTCCATGTCGAAATCCTGCCCATCATAGGTGACCTTGCTCATCGCACTCTCCTGACTGTTCGGTTAGCACACGATCATGCACGACCACCTGTTAAGCAGAGATGTTGATTGCGGCGCTCGCCTTCCCTCAGGCCACGGCTGACCTGACCTTCGCTAATGACGAGGCGCGATGGGTGCTTGTTTATTACACGAGATCGTCACGTTTGCTTAGCTATTGGTTCGATTTGATGCGCAACGTCGCATCATTTCTCAGCCAATGGGAATCTTCCATGCACGCACGCCATTACGCTCGGATCCTTGTCGGCGGTCTTGCCGCTTGCCTTACTTGCGCCGTAGTCGCGCAGGCCGTCAGCGGAACGCCCTCGGTAGCAAGCAAGGCCGATATCAAATTCGTGAAGAACGCCGCTGCCGACGGTGTCGCCGAAGTGAAGCTCGCGCAGCTCGCCCTGGAAAAATCAGCCAACGCCGACGTCAAGACCCTGGCCCAGCGCATCGTCGGCGATCACAGCCAAGCCAACGATAAACTACGCACCCTCGCCCAGGGCAAGCAGATCATGCTGGCGCCGCCCCCCGCTTCCGACCCGGCGCTAGC
>JALYXN010000201.1 GCA_030947085.1 Pseudomonadota bacterium
CCGCGTGATAGGGGAGTAGGCCCACAAAAAAGCCCCGCATTCGCATGCGGGGCTTTGTGTTACCTGCCGCGCCGAATGGCGCGGGGCACTCGGCGAGGCTGACTTACCAGATCTTCACCTGCTTGTCGGCCGCCCGCACCATCGCATCGCCTGGCTTGCACTGGAAGGCGGAGGCGAACTGCGGCATGTTCGATGGAGCTCCCATCGCGCGGAACTTCATTGGCGAATGCGGATCGGCGTTTAGATAGACCATCTGCGCCTTTTCGCGGATATCGCCGCGCCAGACGCGGGCCCAATTGAGGAAGAAACGCTGGTCTTCGGTATAGCCGTCGATCTTCTTGTTCGCTTCGGCCGGATTTTTCTTCAGCGCCGTCTGCAGGGCGTCGTAGGCGATATTGAGGCCGCCCAGGTCGGCGATGTTCTCGCCCAGGGTCAGCTTGCCATTAACGTGCAGCTCCGGGTGATCGGCCAGCGGCACGTAGTTGTTGAACTGGTCGACCAGCTTGCCGGTACGCGCCTCGAACTTGGTCTTGTCGGCGTCGGTCCACCAGTTTTCGTTGTTGCCGTTGCCGTCGAACTGGCTGCCCTGGTCGTCGAAGCCATGGCTGGCCTCATGCCCGATCACGGCACCAATGCCGCCGTAGTTGATCGCGTCGTCCGCTTTGGCATTGAAGAACGGCGGCTGCAGGATCGCGGCCGGGAAGTTGATCGTGTTGTCAGTCGGGTTGTAGTACGCGTTGACCGTCTGCGGGGTCATGCCCCAGTCCTTGCGGTCGGTCGGTTTGCCGATCTTGGCGATGTCGTAGTCGTAATTGAACTTGCCGGCCGCTTCCATGTTGGCGTAGTAGTTGTCCTGGGTGATGCTCAGGCCCTCCCAACTACGCCAGGTATCGGGGTAGCCGATCTTCGGCAGGAACTTGGACCATTTGTCGAGCGCCTTGGCCTTGGTCTCGTCGCTCATCCAGTCCAGATTCTGGATGCGCGCCTTGAGCGCATTGCGCACATTGGTGACCAGCTCTTCGGCACGCTGCTTGGCTTCCGGCGTGAAGTACTTGTCGACGTACAACTGACCCAAGGCCTGTCCCATGGCGCCGTTGACCGAGGTCAGTGAACGCTTCCATTGCGGCTGCTGCTCCGGCTGGCCACGCAGGGTCTTGCCGTAGAAATCGAACTGCGCATCGACAAACGGCTCGGACAAGGCACTGGCCGAGCTGGAGAGCGCCTGCGCCTTGAGATAGGCCTTCCATTCGGCGATCGGCGCGCTGGCCAGCAGCTTGTCGAATTCGGCGAAGAACTTCGGCTGCGACAGCGAGAAGCCCTTGTCGACGGTGACAGCCTGCGCCTTGAAGAACGCGTTCCAGTTGAAGTGCGGGGTGATCTTGTTCGCTTCGGCCACGGTGACGAAGTGATACTGGTTTTCCGGCTTGCGCATTTCCACGCGCGGTACCGAGTTTTTGGCCAGGTCGGTTTCGAACTTCATCGCCAGGCTGGCCTGCTTGCTGGCGTCTGCGGCGGGTGCACCGGACAATTCGAACAATTTGGCCAGGTACTTCACGTAGGCATCGCGGACATCCTTGTGCGAGGCGTCGATGTAGTAGTCCGGCGTGGGCAGACCCAGGCCATCCTGCTCGCTATAGCCGATCTGCATCTTGGCGTTCTTGAAATCCGCGCCGGAGCCGAAGCCGAACACGCGGCTGTCGCCCTTGGCGAAGGACTGGTTCAGCCATGCCGGCAAATCCTTGCTGGATTTGAGCGCATCGATGCCGGCGAGGTCGGCCTTGACCGGGTCGAACCCGGCCTTGTTGCGTGCGTCCATGTTCATGCTGGAGTGATACAGCCAGCCGATTTTCTGGTCGATCGAACCGGACTTGGCACTGGCGGCATTCTTTTCGGCGTTCTCCACCAGCTGACGCTGGTCGGCGAGGCTCTTCTCGTGCAGCTCGCTGAAGGCGCCCCACACGGTCTGGTCGGCCGGGATCGGATTGGCCTTGACCCACTTGGCGTTGACGAAGGTGTTGAAGTCCGTGCAGGCCTCGTTCGCAGCGCCCAGTTCGCTGATGTCGAACACGCTTGCCGGTGCGGCAGTCGCCGCCGTGGCCGTGCTCGCCGTCGTGGCCGGTGTCGTCGGCGCGGCGGTCTGGTCGCTCTTGCCGCAGGCGCTCAGCGTCAGCGCCAGGCTTACCGCCAGGGCCAGTGGTTTCAGATACTGCTTGGTCATCGTTTTCCCTCTGTCAGTGAATTCGCCAGGCGGCGGTCAGGTCGTTGGTGGCTGCGCGAGCTCCCCCGAGCGCAGTCAAGACCCTGAAAGCTAGGTCAAACGTCATGGGTCAGACAGTGTCAAAGGTCAGGGGTGTCTGCGTCCGCAGGGACCGGCCCATCAAAAAGGCCCCGCCTGGGTAGTCGGGGCCTTGGGGTCAATCAGCCACCTTGAATGGCGGCGTGGATTTCGCGGCGTGTTACCAGATCTTCACCTGCTTGCCGTCGCCACGCACCATCGCGTCGCCCGGCTTACACTGGAAGGCGCTCGCGAACGCCGGCATGTTCGACGGCGCCCCCATCGCTCGCAGCGAAGCCGGTGCGTGCGGATCAGTGTTCAGACGCAAAAGCGCCTGCTTCTCGCGGATATTGCCGCGCCACACGCGGGCCCAGTTGAGGAAGAAGCGCTGATCTTCGGTATAGCCGTCGATTCTCTTTGTCGCTTCATCGGGATTCTGTTTCAGCGCGGTTTGTAGCGCGTCGTAGGCCACGTTGAGGCCACCCAGATCGGCAATGTTCTCGCCCAGGGTCAGCTTGCCGTTCACGTGGGCGTCCGGCTTGTCCTTGATCGGGGTGTAATCGTTGAACTGCTGCACCAGCTTGGCGGTGCGGGCGTCGAATTTGCTGCGGTCTTCTTTGGTCCACCAGTTGACGTTGTTGCCAGCGCCGTCGAACTGGCTGCCTTCATCGTCGAAGCCGTGGCTAGCTTCATGGCCGATCACGGCGCCGATGCCGCCGTAGTTGATCGCGTCATCCGCCTTGGCATCGAAAAACGGCGGCTGCAGGATCGCGGCGGGGAAGTTGATCGTGTTGTCGGTCGGGTTGTAGTACGCGTTGACCGTCTGCGGGGTCATGCCCCATTCCTTGCGATCGGTCGGCTTGCCGATCTTGGCAATGTCGTAGTCGTAATTGAACTTCATCGCCGCCACCAGGTTGGCGTAGTAGTTGTCCGGCACGACTTTCAGGCCCGCCCAGTCGCGGAATTTGTCCGGATAGCCGATCTTGGGCAGGAACGTATTCCATTTGGCGATGGCCTTGGCCTTGGTCGCGTCGCTCATCCAGTCTAGATTCTCGATGCGCGTCTTGAGCGCATTGCGCACGTTGGTGACCAGCTTCTCGGCGCGGCTTTTGGCCTCCGGGGTGAACTCCTGCTTCACGTACAGCTGGCCCAAAGCCATGCCCATGGAGTCGTTGACGCCACTGAGCACCTGCTTCCAGCGCGGTTTCTGCTGAGGCTGACCGCCAAGGGTCTTTCCGTAAAACGCGAACCGGTTGTCGCGAAAGGCCTTGGTCAACGCATCCGACGCATCATCAATGCGGTGGAAACGCAAATAGGCCTGCCACTGGCTGAGCGGCGCGCTGGCCAGCAGCTTGTCGAATTCGGCGAAGAATGTCGGCTGTGACAGCGAGAAGCCCTTGGCGACGGTGACGCCCTGGTCCTTGAAGAAGGTCTTCCAACTGAAGTGCGGGGTGACCTTGTCGGCCGCCTTGACGCTGACGAAGTGGTACTGATTGGCCGGATTACGTTGTTCGACTGGGGCCAGGGACGCCTTGGCCAGCTTGGTCTCAAACGCCAGTACCGCATCGGCCTGCTTCTTCGCATCCGCCGCGGAAATGCCGACCAGGGTCAGGGTCTTGGTGATGTAGTTCACGTACTGATCGCGGATTTCCTTGTACTTGGGGTCGAGGTAGTAATCCTTGGTCGGAAGTCCCAGTCCACTCTGATTGGCGTAACCGATCTGCATGTCGGCGTGCTGGTAATCCGCGCCCGATCCAAACCTGAACACCTGTCCGTCGCCTTCGACAAAACTGTGGCTGATATAGGCGGCAACATCCTTGCTGTTCTTGAGCGCGTCGATCTGGTCGAGCTTGGGCTTGATCGGTTCGAAGCTGGCCTTGTTGATGGCAGCCTCGTCCATGCCGGATTTATACAGATAGCCGATCTTCTGCTCGATCGAGCCGGCCGCCGATTTGTCGGCGCCCCGGGCGGCATGCTCGACCAGCGTGTGCTGGGTGTTCAGACTGTCGTCGGCCAGCTTGTCGAAGGCGCCCCAGCGGGCGCGGTCAGCGGGAATCGGATTGGCGGCCACCCATTTGTTGTTGACGAAGCCGTTGAAGTCATGGCAGACGGCGATGCTCGGGTCCAGCTCGCTGACGTCGAAGATGCTGTTGTCGCTGTCGACGGCAGCCGTGGTGCTGGCGGTTGCCGGCGCTGTGCTGCTGGCGCTGGACGCCAGCGCGCTGGCGGGCTCCTGCTTGCCGCAGGCAGTGAGCGCCAGGGCCATGCTGATTGCCAGGGCGACGGGCTTCAGATAATGCTTGGTCATGGATGTCCCTCGAGGGTGGTGGCGCCCGGCAACCGGGCTGGGCAGGCTTTCGTCATCATGCCATCTTGCGTCTTTCCGAGGGCGCCAGGGCCAACGGGCGCCCGGAGTGACTGCTCTGTCAGTTCATCGTGCGCTTCCATGGTTACGCTGGCCGCTACGTGTTGCACTGCCATCGGCTGGACATGCCGCGAAGGAAATAATGCGGCCGTTCGATGTCCTTCCGGCATAAAAAAAGTCAGTGCAGCGCCGCAGCCTGCGTCGCATCAAGACGCAACACCGGGTACTCGCCTACATGCTGCGCTGCGTACCACGGTGAGCGCTGGTAGAAGTAATTCAGGCGGGCCTGGCTGTCGGCGGCGAAGGCCGGGTCATTGTGTAGCTTCTTTTCGAAGGCGGTCTTCAATGCCGGATCCCTGGCCATCATCTCGCGCGCCAGCCGTTCCAGTACGCGTGGCTCGCCGTATTCCTTGGCCTCGAAAATGGCGTTGAGGTATCCCCAATGCAGCAGGGAATCGGGCGCCTGTGGTTCGAGCAAGTTAATTGCCACGTTGGCCGCACGCTGGTCCATCGGCACGATCACCGAGCCGATCGGCAGGGTGATCTGGCGTGGCACCGCGTGCATGGTGAAGTCGCGCAGCATCAGATGGCCTTCGAACGATCGGGTGGCCCACTCCGGAGCACCCAGCTGGTAGCCCTCGGCGTGGATGCTCATCGGGCGGTCGAGGCGGCGATAAGCGATGCCGTGTGCATCGAGCTTGTCGATCACCTGGGTCCACTG
>JALYXN010000211.1 GCA_030947085.1 Pseudomonadota bacterium
AAGCAGGCACTGTGCTATCTGCCGCAAGGCCTGCCCGAACCCGGCGCGCGCGACCACACGCAAAAGGTCATCGAGGCCGCGCTACCGGTACTGCATGCCTCGAACGGGCGAGCGTTTCTTCTGTTCACCTCGCACCGCGCGTTGCGCGTCGCTGCGGAGCTGCTGCAGGACAAGGTGCCGTGGCCGCTGTTCGTGCAAGGCACCGCGCCGCGTCCGCGCTTGCTGGAGGAATTTCGCGCCAGCGGCCATGGTGTGCTGTTGGGTGCGGCGAGTTTCTGGGAAGGCGTCGACGTGGTCGGCGAAGCGCTCAGCGTAGTGGTGATCGACAAATTGCCGTTCGCCGCACCCGATGATCCAGTGCTGATGGCCCGGCTGCAGGCGCTCGAGCATTCGGGCATCAACCCGTTCATGGGTTGGCAGGTGCCCAGCGCGGTGATCGCGCTGAAGCAGGGTGCCGGTCGATTGATCCGCGATGTGCACGATCGCGGCGTGCTGGTGCTGTGCGATCCGCGCCTGACCAGCAAAGGGTATGGCCGTCTGTTTCTTTCCAGCCTTCCGTCGATGCCGCGAACGCGCGAGCTGGCCGATGTGCAGGCCTTCTTCGACGGCCCGCGATCAGGCTAGCGGCTGAGCCCCTGTTCCGGTCGGGAGCGAGTGTGGAACGCGACGGGCCTCTCGCCCGGTCGGTGAAGGCACACGCGCTTGGCAGGGCACGCCGTCCGTCAGCGGGGCATGCGGGCAATCAATCGAGCGACGCGCCGAAGCGTCCGCTCCGGGGCAGGTAGTGCCGTGAAGGGTCGAGTGAGGCGACTACGTGCCGTGCTCGGCCGACGATCTCGTTGCGCGGGAAGAAGCCCAGGTAACGCGAGTCCTCGCTGTTGTCGCGATCATCGCCGAGCAGCAGATACTGCCCAGCAGGCACCTTCACCGGGCCGAAGTTGCTGGCCGGGCTGGGAAAGTATTCGGACAGACGGATGGCGTGACGCATCCGGCCGTAGCGCTCGACTTTGTAATCGGCCGGGTTCTTTTGATCGTCGTGAATGCCCGTAACCGGGTCGGCGGTATAGCTGGCAGCCTTGCCATTGATGAAGAGCACATTGCTGCGCATCGCCACCAAGTCACCGGGCAGGCCGATGACCCGCTTCACCAGCCGCTCGTGGGCCGCATGGGAATCGAGCACCACGATATCGCCGCGCTGCGGGTCGGCCAGGTGCCACAGCGAAACGTGGGTCAGTGGCAAGCGGATGTCGTAGGCCAGCTTGTCGACCAGGATGCGGTCGCCGATCCGGATGGTCGGTTGCATCGAGCCAGTAGGCACCACGTTCCAGTCCGCGACGGCGCTGCGGAACATGACCATGCAAACCAGGAAGACCAGCAGGCCCTTGTTGCGGGTCAGAAACCTGGTAATCGCTCGCATGGTGTTCCCCTCGTGGCGGATGTCGATGGTTGTGCTTTATCCCTGCATCAGATGACCGCGCTGGCGGTTGGAAGTTGCACCGCCAGCGCAGAGCCACCTTGCCGTCAGCCGGTAGCCGCAGCGCGTCGCCAGCGTGGCCGCTGCCAAGCGCTTCATCGACGCTCGGGTCGAAGACGGAGCATAGGATGAGTGGCATGGGCACAGACAGTGACAACCAAGGGGCTGGGCGTTGGCGTGCCGGCGCTGGTGATGAACTTGCACCTGCTCGAGCTGGGTTGGATGACATACGAGCGGCAGCACCTTCGCGGGACGGCGCGTGCTGGCCGATACGTCGTCGGTGGATGTGGCGATGGGCGGACGTCATGTCAGGATCAGTCGCACCAAAAGCGTCAGCCGCTATCATGGAGCGATCATGAACCTGCTTGCCATCGAAACCGCCACTGAAGCCTGTTCCGTCGCCCTTGTCCACGGTAACGAACTGATTGCCCGCAGTGAGATCGCACCGCGCCGCCATACCGAGTTGGTGCTGCCGATGGCCGATCAGTTGCTAGCCGAGGCGGGCATCAGCCGACTGGCGCTCGACGCGATTGCCGTGGGTCGCGGCCCGGGCGCGTTCACCGGCGTCCGCCTGGGCGTCTCGCTGGCGCAAGGCATGGCGCTGGCGCTGGATATCCCGGTGGTCACCGTCTCCTCGCTGGCGGCGCTGGCGCTGGAAGCGCCGGAGGAAGACGGGGACACCGCCATCCTCGCGGTGATAGACGCTCGCATGGGCGAAATCTACGCCGCCAGCTATCGCCGCGACGGCAACGGCGGGCTGGTCGTGCTCGATGAGGAACACATCTGCCGGCCTGAAGCGCTGCGGCTGTCCGAAGCTGGCGCGTGGCAGGTGGTCGGCAGCGGTTGGGCTACCTACGCCACGGTGCTGAGCCAACGATTGACCGGCACGCTGCATTCGGCCGACGGTGTTCGTTACCCGCAAGCCGCGCATGTGGCCGAGCTGGCCATGCGCGAGTTCAAGGCAGGCCATGCTCAGGCACCCGAATTGGCGTTGCCGGTGTATCTGCGCGACAAGGTGGCGATGACGCTGGTGGAGCAGGGGAAGGCTTGAGTGGTCATGGCTGCTTTCGACCCACTTCTGACGGTGACGACCGTTCGCTCCTGGGTAAGTTGGTCATCGTTGCCAACTAATTTTTGTACTTTAGCGACGGATAGCTCACCCACCCATCGTTTGTCACGGTTCCTTGAGGTAAGACGACGTAGCTCAGGGGTAGCGCATGCATGCCGAACCACGTGGGCTCGAGCGCATGCGGAATTTTGCTACCCCGCGGCGATTGCCCGCGCCATCGTCTTCGCCATCGAACAAACGGCCGACGTGGACATCAACGAGATCATCGTGCGCCCGACCCGACAAAGCATGTGAGTGCGGGGCACGCGACATACCGAGCCTGACTCTCCGACGCACACAGCGATGATTCAGCCTGGCAGCATGACGGT
>JALYXN010000213.1 GCA_030947085.1 Pseudomonadota bacterium
TGATCCATGCCGCAATCCGATCCAGCCATGGACTCCGGTCGGCGTCATCCAGCGGCCGACCCGAGCGCATCTTTTCGATGTTGGCTAGCGGATGCAGACCATCGCCATCCTGAAAGTCCCAGCCCAGAGCATCGGCCAGCGCCTTGCCGACAAACGACTTGCCGCTGCCAGAAACCCCCATCACCACAATCATCATGTGCTGCAACCTTCAGGCAAGCGGAATGGTCGACGAACGCGCGACATCCCTGTGTTATTTTAACTGAGTGGCATCGAGCCTCGATTGACATGGTTCTCCTCCGCTCGCCAGCGGCGGTCGGATCGCCACTCCCCCTTTGTTTATAGGGAGGAACGATTTGATTCATCGAGAAGCAAGAGCCACCCCCTCCCAACCTCCCCCTGCCAACAGGGGAGGAGCCGAATCGCGGGCGACGGTCGGCCTTCCGCTCCCTCCCCTGCTTGCAGGGGAGGGCTGGGGTGGGGTTGCTTTTGATTCACCTGGCAGCAAGCGCCACCCATCCCAACCCCTGCGAACGCGAAGCGAAATCGTCTTTCCTCAGTGCATGCTTTTTTTCGTTATCGAACGGAGCTTGCGGGTCAACCTTTGACGCTCCCCAGCAGCAATCCCTCAAGGTAATAACGCTGCAACGCCAGAAACAACACCAGCACCGGCAATACGGTGACGACCGAACCCGCCATCATCAGTTCGGTGTCCTGCGCGTGCTCGCGAGCAAGCGACGCCAGCCCGATCGGCAAGGTGTAGTGATCCTGCCCGGTCAGCACGATCAACGGCCACATGAAATCGTTCCACGCGGCGAGAAAGGTGAAAATGGCCAGCGTCACTATGATCGGCTTCAACAGCGGCAGGACGATGCGGGTGAAGATGTGCAGCTCGCTGGCACCGTCGATGCGTGCTGCCTCCAGCAACTCGTCCGGAATGCCGCGCGCGTACTGGCGCACCAGGAAGATGCCGA
Source organism: Pseudomonadota bacterium (assembly GCA_030947085.1). Lineage (GTDB taxonomy): Bacteria > Pseudomonadota > Gammaproteobacteria > Xanthomonadales > Rhodanobacteraceae > Rhodanobacter. Next base: position 972 of record JALYXN010000213.1, read on the forward strand.
ATACGGTCGCCATCGCCGGCATGATCACGCCGGCATAGCTGTTGACCAAACCCACGGTCTTCAGCAGCAGGAACAGCGGCAGCATCGCCACCTGGGCCGGGATCACCAGCGCACCGATCAGTCCCTGGAACAGCTGATCGCGGCCGGCGAAACGCAACTTGGCAAAGGCGTAGCCAGCCATGAGATTGAACACCAGCGACAGCACGGTGATCAACGTGGCCACCATCAGGCTGTTGAACAGATAGCGGCCCATACCCGCATGCTTGAATAGCTCACGGTAATTGTCGAACGTGGCGTGCGCCGGCAGCAGCGGGGGTGGCAGCGAGCTGGCCTGGCCGGGCGGCATCAGCGATACCGACAGCATCCACAGCAGCGGAAACACCGCCATCGCGGACGCGCCGAGCAGCAAGCCGTTGATCAGGGCACGGGCAAAACGCGTACTCATCGTGCCGCTCCATCGGGATCGGCGCCGCGCTGGCCCAGTTTCAACATGACCACGGTCACGACGAACATCAGCACAAACAACAGGAAGGCTACCGCCGAAGCCGAGCCGACGTTCCACCACTTGAAGCCTTCGTCGTACATCAGGTAAAGCACACTGGTGGTGCTTTGCAGCGGGCCTCCCTCGGTCATCACGTAAGGCTCGGCAAACAGCTGGAAATAGCCCGAAACGGTGAGGATGCCGACCATCAGCAGGGTCGGTCCGAGCATTGGCAGGGTGATGTGGCGGAACTGGCGCCAGACCGAGGCGCCATCGATGCGCGCGGCTTCATACAGGTCGATGGGAATCGCCTGCAAACCGGCCAGGAAAATGATCATGTTGTAGCCGAAGTTCTTCCACACCGCGAACGCGATGATCGTGGGCATCGCCCAGTGCGGATCGCCCAGCCAGTCGACCGGATGGATGCCGAGATGGCCCAGTACCTCGTTGGCAACGCCGTAGCGTGTGTTGAACAGGTAACGCCAGATCACCGCCATCGCCACCACCGTGGTCACCACCGGTGCGAACAGGGTGGTGCGGAACAGGGCCTTGCAACGGGCCAGCGGGGAGTTCAATAACAGCGCCGCGCCCAGCGATGCCGCCATCGACATGGGCACGCCAACCGCCACGAAATAAACCGTATTGCCCAATGCCGACCAGAACATCGGGCGCTGCAGCAGCGCCCAGTAGTTGCCCAGCGCTACAAAACGCAGATTGCGGATGTCGGCCAGCGCGTACAGATCGTAATCCGTGAGACTGAGTCCCAACGCACCGATCACCGGCAGCAGAAAGAACAACCCCAGCACCAGCAATGCCGGAGCCAGGAACAGCCAGGCCGCACGCGAGGTGTTCATGGCGCGTCCTTGCGCGGATGGTCCATCACCCAACGGCGTTTCTGCAGAATCCGGTCGGTGCGGCGGTCGAGCTCCTGCGCTGCCTGATCGATCGTCAGCTTGCCCGCCACCGTCTGCGCCGCCACCGCCTGCATCTCGTTGGCGATGCGCTCCCACTCGGGCACCAACGGCGTCGGCTTGACGTGCTCAAGCTGTTGGCGGAACGCCTGTGCTTTGGGGTCTCGCTGAAGCGCGCCACCCTCCCACGAGCTGCGCCGCGGTGGCATGTCGCCGAGCAGATCGTAAAGGTGCTGCTGCACGGCTGGCCGCGATAAATATTCGATCAGGGTCCAGGCCGCAGCTTGATGCCGGGAGTGCCGAAAGATCACCAGACTGGATCCGCCTGCTGCGCCGATGCCGGCGCCGTTGGGGCCGGGCAGCGGCGCCGTCGACCAGTCGTCCTGCTGCGCCGCGGGCAGCCGCTGGCGGAATTCGCCAATGTTCCACGGCCCGGAAAAGTAGAACGCGTATACGCCGTGACCAAACTCCGTCCACGGATTGCCCGCTTCCACGTTGGTGATCGCCGGCGCCTGTTGCAGGCGGAAGGTGTCGACATAGAAGGTCAGGGCGCGCTTGAAGCCGGCGCTCTCGAAGTTGCCATAGCGGTTGTTGTCACGCAGTAGCGGCTCGTCCTGCTGCAAGGCCAGCGACATCAACTGTTCGTATTCATTGGTCGGCAGCAGGATGCCGTAGCGGTGCTGCGCCGGATGGCTGAGCGCCGCCAGCATGCGTCGCCACTGTGCCCAGTTGCGCGGCGGCGCGTCGAAGCCGGCTTGTTTCAGCAGGTCGTTGCGATAGAACAGCAGCCGCGTGTCGACGTACCAGGGAACGCCGTAGACCGTGCCGTGAATGATATTGGTCGCCCAGATGCTGGCGAAGTAGTCGTCGGGCTGTACCACAGCCGACTGCGCGATACGCTGCTGCAAAGGCAGCAGGGCGTGGATCTGCACCATCTCCGGCAGCCAGGTGTTGCCGA
>JALYXN010000223.1 GCA_030947085.1 Pseudomonadota bacterium
GATCAGAAACACTTTGCGCTCGGCGTCGGCAACCCGTGCCACGAAGAACCCGATCAGCTTCTGGTGATTGAAATGGGCGTCGATGATCATCCAGCGCGCCTTGCCCTGGTTGGTCACGCTGGCCAGCATGGAGAGTTTCTGCCGCGTGCCACCCACCGCCATGGCCACCGGCGTCTTGCCTTTGGGGGCGTAACGGCGGCCGCGCACATCGGTATTCACCAGCGCCGTCTCATCACCCCAGTGAATCTCCCCACCCTCTGATTTGGCGCGCTCGGCGATGGCCGGATAGGTGTCGTCCAACCAGGTGCGTACCGCTTCGGGCGACTGTTCGTAGGCACGCTTGATCGGTTTCTGCGGGGTGAAACCCCAGCGCGCCAGATACTTCCCCACTGAGCGCACATGCAGCCGAATCCCACACTCGCGCTCGATCCATTCCATCACCGCCGCGCGGCCCCACAGCGCGAACGCCATCTTCAGTGGCCCCGCCCGTTTGTCGCCGATCGTCTGACGAATGGTGGCTTCCTGCTCGGCGCTCTGTGCGCGTTTATCGCCTGCGCGGCGACCACGTTTGCGCGGCGCCAGCGCCGCCATGCCACCGGCGTTATGGCGGTCGATGATCTTGCACGCCGCGGAATAACTCACTCCTACATCGCGCGCGATCTGCCGCTTGTTGGGCTTGCGCTGATACGCCCGAACCACTTGGCGTCGACGCTCGTGTTCGGCCGGACTGAGCCGGCGTGCATCTCCTGGGTTCATGAAAACACTGACCACATTTTGCACGAAAGTTCCGACGATTTATGGGCCGAATCCATAGAGGAGAACGGCCACCGCACGCCGCGAGGCATCTTCCATGGCTCCGATTGATGGCCGAGCGGGTTCGATCGCCGTGACGGTGCTGCTTATGCGATCAGGGTGCAGGGTGAAACGCACCGCTTCACCCGCCTTTATACGTGTTGCGAGATCGGGAGAGGGCTATTTGAAGGCCATCGTCATGGCGGGCCGGCCGAGCGATGCAATGGCTTGGCGTTGCAACGTGATGGTGCGGTTGTTCTTGTCGATCGCCTTAACGGTGCCCACACCGTGCGCCTCGTCGGTTTGTTCTCTTGCGTATCGGACATGCCTTTCATGGAGGGAGTCATTTGATGGCTTATAGCCACGGTAGGCGTCGCGAGCGTGGCGGCGATGGGCACGAATGTCATAGAGATGCTGGGGATGTTCATGGAATATCCGCCGGGTTGAGTTGAGACGCGATTTTGAGCGAACGCGATCGGCGTAGACGTCGCAGAATCAGCAGGCGGTAGGCGGCAGGTAGCGCGAGCATGGAGAGCAGTGGCGCAGTGATCATGCCGCCGATCATGGGGGCAGCAATGCGCTGCATCACTTCCGAGCCGGCACCGGTGCCGAACAGGATCGGCAGCAAACCCGCCATGATCACGGCGACGGTCATGGCGATCGGTCGCACGCGCTGCAGGGAACCTTCGCAAATCGCCGCGTCGAGCGTGGCTTCGTCGAGATGAGGATTCATCTCCAGCTGGCGGTCCCATGCATTGCGTAGATACAGCATCATGATCACGCCGAACTCGGCGGTGACGCCGGCCAGCGCGATGAAGCCGATCATGCTGGCCACCGAGATCGCCTGCCCGAGCAGCCACACGAGCCAGAGCCCACCGACCAAAGCCAGGGGTACGGTCAACATGATGATCGCGGCCTCGGCGGCACGTCGGAACACCAGATAGATCAGCAGAAACACGATGCCCAGCGTCGCCGGCACCACCAGCTTCAGGCGCTCGACGGCATGTTGCAGGTATTCGAACTGACCGGACCAGTTCAGCGTGTAGCCTTTGGGCAACACGACCTGGTTGGCGACGGTCTGCTGCAGTGTCTTGACCAGGGCGCCAAGGTCCTGGCCCGTCGTGTCCACGTACACATAGGTGGTCAGCCGCCCGTTCTCGCTTTTCAACATCGGCGGCCCGGCACTCATGCCGATGTCGGCAATCTGTCCGAGCGTCACCTGGGCGCCACCGGCAGCAACGATCGGCAGCGTGCGCAAGGCCGCCAGCGAATCGCGATCCCTGCGCGGATAGCGCAGCACGATCGGATAGCGTTGCAGCCCTTCCACCGTTTCACCGATCGGCGCGCCGCCGACGACCGTCTGGATCAGCGCCTGAACTCTGGCCTGGCTCAGTCCATAGCGAGCGGCGGCATCGCGACGGATGGTGACATCGACGTAGCGTCCCCCGGCGGCCCGATCGGAGACTGCCGAACTGACCCCGGGCACCTGTTTGACCACGGTCTCGATCTGCCCGGCGATACGCTGCAGCGCCGCCGGATCCGGTCCCAGCACCTTGATCCCGATCGGGCTCTTGATACCGGTGGCCAGCATGTCGATGCGATTGCGGATCGGGTAGACGAACAGGTTGCTCAGCCCAGGGACGTGGACCGCCTGGTCGAGTTCGATCTTCAGCTTGGCGATGGTCATGCCCGGGCGCCATTGATCCTTCGGTTTGAAGGTGATGGTGGTCTCGAACATCGACAGCGGCGCCGGATCGGTCGCCGAATCCGCCCTGCCCGCCTTGCCGAAAACATGTGCTACCTCGGGCACGGTTTTCAGCATGCGGTCAGTTTGCTGCAGCAACTGGGACACCTTGCCGGCCGAGATGCCGGGCAACGCGGTAGGCATGTAAAGCAGCGTGCCCTCGTTGATCGATGGCATGAATTCACTGCCCAGACGCGCCAGCGGCAATGCGGCGGTCAGCGTCACCAGCGCTGCCAGCAGCAGCGTCATTCGGGGCGCGCGCATCGCCAGTCCCAGCAGTGGTCGATACGCGGCAGTGATCGCCCGATTGAGCGGATTGGCGTGCTCTGGACGAATGCGCCCGCGCACCAGATAGCCCATCAATACCGGAATCAAGGTGACTGACAAACCCGCCGCCGCCGCCATCGAATAGGTCTTGGTGAAGGCCAGCGGCTTAAACAAACGCCCCTCTTGCGCACCCAGCGCGAACACCGGCAGAAACGACAGCGTGATCACCAGCAGACTGACAAACAGCGCTGGCCCCACCTCGGCAACCGCCTCCCCCACGATGCCCCAGTGCTCGGCGGCGCTCGGATCGCGATCGTCGTGCGCGAGGCGCCAGACTTCCAGGTGTTTGTGGGTGTTCTCGATCATCACCACGGCCGCGTCGACCATCGCACCGATAGCGATCGCAATGCCGCCCAGCGACATCATGTTGGCCGAGACACCTTGCCAGCGCATCACGATGAAGGCTGCCAGCACACCCAACGGCAATGTGAGTACGGCCACCAGCGCCGAACGCAGGTGCCACAGAAACAGCAGGCACACCAGCGCGACGACGATGAATTCCTCGATCAGTTTCTCGGACAGGTTGCTGACCGAGGCCTTGATCAACTTGGCACGGTTATAGGTCGGCACGATCTCCACCCCGGACGGCAGACTCTTCTGCAATTCCGTCAGACGCGCCTGGACCGCTTCGATCGTGGTCAACGCGTTCTTGCCGTAGCGCAGCAGGATCACGCCGCCGGCCACCTCGCCCTGTCCATCCAGCTCGGCGATGCCGCGGCGGAAGGTCGGGCCACGGCGCACCGTGGCGACCTGACTGAGCAACACCGGCGTACCGTCCGCGCTGGTTTTCACCGGCACGCTGAGGAAGTCCTCGGCGCTGCGCAGATAGCCGATGCTGCGCACCATCAGTTCGGCTTCGCCCTGCTCGATCACCGAACCACCGGTCGCGCCGTTGGCCTGGTTGATGGCATCTTCCAGTTGCTGCACGGTGACGCCCCAGGCGGCCAGTTTTGCCGGATCGGGGATGATCTGCCAGGCGCGCACCATGCCACCCAGGCTGGCCACCTCGGCCACGTTCGGCACCGTCTTCAGCTGATAGCGCAGAAACCAGTCTTGCAATGCGCGCAGTTCGCCCAGATCGTGCTTGCCGGTGCGATCCACCAGCGCGTACTCATAGATCCAGCCCACACCGGTGGCGTCCGGGCCCAGCGCCGGAGTAACCCCGGTGGGCAGCTTGTCGCGCACCTGGCTCAGATATTCCAGCACCCGCGAGCGAGCCCAATACAGGTCGGTGCTGTCATCAAACAACACGTAGACGTAGGAGTCACCGAAGAACGAATACGCGCGGACGGTTTTCACGCCCGGCACCGACATCATCGTGGTGGCCAGCGGGTAGGTGACCTGATCCTCCACGATCTGCGGCGCCTGGCCGGGCCAGCTGGTGCGGATGATCACCTGGGTGTCCGACAGATCCGGCAGCGCATCGAGCGGAATGCTGCGCACGGCCAGTACGCCACCAACCGCCAGGGCGAACGCACCCAACAGCACCAGGAAGCGATTGGCGATCGACCAATGGATCAGTCGCGCAATCATCGCAGCGGCTCCTGCGTGCTGGCCGCCGGCATCGGCATGCCGGGCATCGACGTGGGCTTTGGCTTCTTTGCAGGCCTCGACACGCCGCGCATTGAGGGCGACATCGGCTTTTTCTTGCCGGTCGTGGTCGTCCCCGGCATGGCGCTGGCGCTGCTACTGGAAGCCGGTTGGTCCAACCGCTGCAACGCACCAGACAAGCTCGCCTCCGAATCGATCAAGAATTGTCCCGACACCACGACGCGCTCGTCGCCCTTGAGCCCGCGCAGAATCTCGACCATGCCGTCTGACGAGAGGCCAGTCGTTACGGCCACAGGAGTAAAGCTTCCATCGCCGTCGGCGACGATTACCCGCGTATCGGCGCCGGTGCTGATCAGAGCCTCGTCCGGCACCAGCGGATGCCGCTCGCCCGACGCGCCGGCAAAGGTCACCTCGGCGAACATGCCCGGCGCCAACCGATGGCCGGCATTGTCCAGGACGATGCGCGCACGCTGGGTACGCGTCATGGCGTCGACGTCCGGCAACAACGCTTCTACTCGGCCATGGAAGGTCATCCCTGGCACCGCGCTGATGCTTGCGGTAACGGGCGTGTCAGCCGTAATGCCCGCGCCCAGACCCTGCGGCAACGCGGCTTCCAGCCAGACGGTTTCAAGGCCGTTGACGGTCAATAGCGGCATGCCGGCGCTGACCTGCTGACCTTCCCGTACGTCCAGCGTGCTTACTACGCCATCCATCGGCGCTCGCAGCACGACCTGCCTCTGCCCACCCCGCAAAGCACGAATTTGAGCATCATCCATTCCCAATACCTGCAGTCGCTCGCGTGCCGCACCACGCAGGGCACGCGCGTCCGGGGAGTGGGCACTGCCGAGCGCCAGATATTCCTGCGCGGCCGCATTCCACTGCGGGGAGATCAGTGCCGCCAATGGCTGGCCAGCCTTGACTGACTCAAAGGGCGCACGCACGAACAGGTGCTCGATCACCCCGCTGGCTCGCGCACTGATCGTCTGTGCTTCGCGCAGATCCCACGCGACCGTACCGGAGACGCGAACATGGCGCTGAAGCGTGCCGATTTTGACCGCCACGGTGCGCATGCCCAGGTTCTGTTCGGTCGAGGGATCAATCCGCACCGCGTTCGGGTCGGCACCGGCGGCACCGGCGTACTTGGGCACCATTTGCATACCCATCGGTGAGAGGCCGGGCTTGTCGAAATGCTGCTGCGGAACCATTGGGTCGTACCAGTACAAGACCTTCTTTTCAGCCTGGCCTGTTGCGCTGGAGGTCGTCGATGCCGTGCCGGAAGCGGAAGCACTGTGGCGACCGAGGACAATCCCGAAGGCCAGCAGGATGATGGCCGCCAGGGCGGCGAGGAGAATAACGATCCAGCGCTTCATGGCGTGGTCTCCGATACAGGTAACAGATAAGCCAGCGACGCCCATAGTTGGGCGCGGGCGGCGAGCGCGTCGGCGTAAGTCAGGCGCAGCTGGAGCTCGTCGCGCCGGGCATCCAGCCAGGGTTGCAACGCGCCACCTCCGCGGTAGGCTGCCAGCGCCGTGTGTGCACGGTCACGAGCCAGCGGCAGCAAAGCGTCCTGATCGCGCACGATCTGCCGGCCCCACCCTTGCCATGTCGCGATGGTGCGTGCCACAGCTTCACGCTGGGCCCGGCGTGCATCTTCGTGATCGGCTTGCACCGCGTCGCGCGCTGCCTGTTTGGCACTGATGCCCCGGTCCTGCCGGTTGCGGGTAAACAGTGGGAGGCTGACGTCGACTTGCACTGACACCGTGTCCGAAAGACCAGGTGCCCGGTGCGCATAGGACATCCCTACGCTCCAGTTAGGATGTTTGGCGGCGCGCGCCTCGGTGAGCGCGGCATCAGCCATCTGTTCGCGAGCCTGCCACAGCTGCAGCGGTGCCTGCTGATCGATCGAGTGCTCCAACACGCTCGGGTCCATGGGCAGACGGGCGAAGTCCGGTGCCTCGGCAAGCACCGCCATGGCGTCACCCAACCAGCGCTGCAGGCTGGCCTGCGAGGCACTCAACGCGGCATCGCCAGCCTCCAGTTGGTTGTCGAGGGTCAGGGCCTCGGCACGAGCAGCGAGCACGTCGGTGGCACTGCCTTCGCCACCGCGCAGCCGCGCCTTGGCCATCTTTACGGCCAGGGCGCTCTCATCCTGCAACTCCCGTAACAGCGCAAGCTGCTTGCCATTCGCCCACACCCCGATCCACGCGTCGGCGATCCGCTCACGTTGTGTCTGCGCGGTGGTGATACGGCTAGCCACAGCGACGTCGATCTGCGCGCCAGCTCGCTCACGTTCCGCGTCTCGAGTTGCCCGCGAAGGAATAACCTGCATGATGCCGACCGAGCGCATGGTCATCGGGTTGGAGCGCAGGCTGTAGGCGCCGGGGGCGGTGACCGGATAGTTGTTGAGGCCAAACGTCAGCGAGGGGTCCGGGAATCGACCGGCACGCGCCAACTCCTCTTGTGCTGCTGTGATATCGGCGCTGCGTGCCTCGAGTTGTGGTGCGCTAGCCAGGCCGCGTTGGACGGCCGCGTCCAGTGTCAGCGGCCGTTCGCTGGCATAAGCCGTCGTCGCCACGCACAAGAGCGCGGCCAGGCCCGCCACCGTTCGGTGTCGGCCAAGGAAATGGGAAAGCATGGAAGAACACTCCGTGGATCTGAAATGTGCGCTGTGCCTTCTGGCAACAGCGCGACGTCGGGACATGCCGCGACGGTCAGATCAAATCAGCAGAGTGCAGAATAGCCATCGGGGTTCAGGAGGGGGTGCGTGCTGCCGATCGAAATGGAGCAGCGCGCCACGAGTCGGCAACGCTACAGTCGTCATCGACAGCAGCATCGGCGCCATTGCGCTCAACGCATTGGGCGGCACCGACCCGGTGCGGGCTTCAGCCTGGATGGTTTGCTCAGGCTGACAGTGCTGCTGACAGGTCGGATCGGTCGACGTTGCCTGCGCATGCGCGCAGTCGCCACCCATCGTCCTCATCGAAGATGAAGTCACCAACACCGCCGAAGTGCTTGATGCCGGAACGGTAGTGCAAGCGTAAGCCGCCACCGCCACCTGCTGCCACAGCAACATCACGACGACCAGCCAAGCCAGGCGACGACGGACGTACGGGCGGAGGACGAGTGCGCGTTTCATACCGGGCCAATGGTACGGCAAAGGACTCGATCTCGTAACTGATTTAAGTCAAGTTGGCGAACGGCCGCGCGCAGCGACTTTTGTGGGACGGGTTCTACCCTGTGAACACGGACATTTCGAAAAACCGAGCTGCCCTATGCACTAAGTGTGTTGATGACGATCTCGCCATCCTCTTTGGTAAAGGGCTGTGTGATGGAGGAAGGATGTCGAGCACAACCTCTGGAGGTCGGCATAGTCGTGTGCCACGGCGTGACCACAAAGGGGCGATTGATTAGGATCGGATACCTCAGTATGGCGTCGATGATAGCTTCATCGCTAATACCAGCGTTGCCTAGCCACAACTCGGCGAAAGGAGTGCCCTTCTCACGCAATGCCTCACGGGGCTCAAGCATGGCCTCGTCAAGGAGCTTGATAAGTTGCTCGCGGCTCGGTGGGGCCTTGAGATATTCGATCACCGTTGGTTCGATGCCCGCATGGCGGATAAGGGCCAGCGTATTGCGCGAGGTGCCGAAGTCAGGTTGTGATAAATCGCGGCGGTCATTGGTGCCGCAGTATTCATCATCAACAGACTCCACTGGCGCAGCAGCTGATCTTGGCCGGCTCCACTGTAACGGGAGCTGTTGCAGTCACGTCGGTAAGCCCGACTGCGACCGACAAGGCGCGTGCCTCAGCCGCGCCTTTGCGCTCGCTGTAACGATCCACCAGATAGTCGCTGCGATCGCGCACCATTAGGGTGAACTTGAACAGCTCCTCCATCACATCCACGACGCGATCGTAGAACGGCGACGGTTTCATCCGGCCGGCATCGTCGAACTCCTGCCAGGCCTTCGCGACTGAAGACTGGTTCGGTATGACTACCATGCGCATCCAGCGCCCCAGCACGCGCAGTGCATTGACGACGTTGAACGATTGCGATCCGCCATTGACCTGCATCACCGCGAGAGTCCGGCCCTGCGTCGGGCGCACGCTGCCGTCTTCCAGTGGCAGCCAGTCGATCTGGTTCTTGAACACGCCGGTCACGGCACCATGGCGCTCGGGACTGACCCAAACCTGGCCCTCGGACCACAGGGACAACGCACGCAGCTCCTGCACCTTGGGATGCGAGTTGGGCACGCTGTCCAGAATGGGCAGCTCATGCGGATCGAACACGCGTGTCTCCGCGCCGAACTGGCGCAGGATGCGCTCGGCTTCCAAGGCCAACTTGCGACTGAAGGACTGGGGGCGCAGTGATCCATACAGGACCAGAATGCGTGGCGGATGGGTCGAGTCCGACGGCAGTCCCAATTTGGCCAGGCTCGGCGTTTCCAGCGCATCGGCAGCAATGTTGGGCAGATCCTGCATCGTCATGGGTATGTTTCTTGTTGCTTCGGTTCAATGATTCTATCATTATGGAAATATAGAATCTATTCCGAGGCTGCCATGTATCCGTGTCGCGTTCTGTTCATCTGCACAGGCAATTCTGCCCGCAGCATCCTGTCCGAAGCGACCCTCAACCATCTCGGCAAAGGCCGTTTCGAGGCCTTCAGCGCCGGCAGTCAGCCGACTGGTCGCGTTAATCCCTATGCGATCGAAGAACTCAAAGCCCTCGGCGTTCCCACCGACGGTCTCAGCAGCAAGTCATGGGACCGCTTTACCGGGGAAGGTGCGCCGCCCCTGGATATCGTGATCACCGTCTGTGACAACGCAGCAAACGAGTCTTGCCCGGTGCTGTTCGGCGATTTCGTGAAGAGCCACTGGGGTCAGCCTGATCCTGCAGCCGCCCATGGGGCTGGCGCCGCGACCGAAGCCTTCCGGCTTGCTCACACGCTTGTCCTGTATCGAGTCACTGCCTTGCTGAAACTGCCGGTGGAAACCATGAGCCGGGACGCGTTGAAGCAGGCGCTGGATCATATCGGCACCATCACCGGCGACGAGGAGGAACACACATGAGCCAGTTGTCTGCCGAAAAGATCGACGCTGATCCGGATGCGGCTATTGGCAACCCCATTGGTTTCTTCGAGCGCTACCTCACGGTCTGGGTTTTGTTGTGCATCGTGGCGGGCACGGCCCTTGGTCACTGGCTGCCTCACACCTTTGAAACCCTGGGAGCCATGCAATTCGCTCAGGTCAATCTGCCGGTTGCCGTCCTCATCTGGCTGATGATCATCCCGATGCTGTTGAAGATCGACTTCAGCGCGCTCGGTGGCGTGCGTCGCCAGTGGAAAGGCATCGGTGTCACGCTCTTCATCAATTGGGCCGTGAAGCCGTTCTCGATGGCGCTGCTGGGATGGATTTTCATCCGCCACGTCTTCGCCGGCTACCTCCCTGCTGATCAACTCGATTCCTACATTGCTGGCCTGATCCTGCTGGCAGCGGCACCGTGCACGGCGATGGTTTTCGTCTGGAGCAACCTCTGCCATGGCGAGCCCAACTTTACGCTTAGCCAGGTCGCCTTGAACGACGCCATCATGGTGGTGGCGTTCGCGCCCATCGTCGCGTTGCTGTTGGGCATCTCGTCGATAACGGTGCCATGGAGCACGCTGCTGTTGTCCGTGCTGCTCTACATCGTGGTGCCCGTGGCCATCAGTGTGGTGCTTCGCCGCTGGGTGCTCTCTCAGGGTGGCGAGGCGCAACTGCAGAAGCTGCTCCACCACTTGGGGCCAGCATCCTTGTTCGCGTTGCTGGCCACCCTCGTGCTCCTGTTCGGCTTCCAGGGCCAGCAGATCCTTGCCCAGCCGGCGGTGATCGCCATGCTGGCCGTGCCGATCCTGATCCAGGTGTATTTCAACTCCGGACTGGCCTCTTTGCTCAACCGGCGGTTTGGTGTGCCTCATTGCGTGGCCGGTCCTTCGGCACTTATCGGTGCGAGCAACTTCTTTGAGTTGGCCGTTGCCACCGCGGTGGGTCTGTTCGGAGTGCATTCCGGCGCCGCGCTGGCCACGGTAGTCGGCGTATTGATCGAAGTGCCGGTGATGTTGTCGGTGGTTCGCATCGTCAACGGCAGCAAGCGCTGGTACGAATCGCAACTGACTTGAGCGGAGCATTGTTATGCAAGGTCACTACAACGTGTTGTTCGTATGCACTGGTAACTCGGCCCGCAGCATTCTGGCCGAAGCGACCGTCCATCACTTTGGGCGCGATCGCTTTCATGGCTACAGCGCTGGAAGTCAGCCCAAAGGCTTCATCTACCCTCAAACGCTGGACGTGCTCAAGGCCGTCGATCTTCCCATCGACGGGCTGCGCAGCAAAAGTTGGGCGGAGTTCACGACGCCGGATGCCCCGGTGATGGATTTCGTGATCACCGTGTGTGATCAGGTGGCTGGCGAGGCCTGCCCTGCGTGGCCGGGTGCACCTATCACCGCACACTGGAACATTTCTGATCCGGCCAAGGCACAAGGCGATGAGGCGACCATTTATAGAGCTTTCGTTCTGGCCAGGAATCTTCTACAGCAACGGATCAGCCTGCTGCTCAATCTGAACGTCACGGCCTTGGATCGGCTCGCGCTGTCGACTCGGCTCGATGCGATCGGAAAAGTGTCCAGTAACGACACGTCAGGCTGACCCCGTGATAACGGCAAGCATTACACTGCTGCCTACGAAGATCACCTCACACCGTTCTGAGCCGGCTACCCGCATCATGCAGACCAAACAAGTCCTCACGATCCTTTCAGCGCTCGCACAGGAGTCGCGGTTGGCGGTCTATCGGCTGCTGATCGAGCATGCACCAGATGGCCTCGCCGCCAGTGTGATCGCCGAGAAGCTTGGGTTGCCCAACGCCACGCTCTCCTTTCATCTGAAGGAGCTGTCGCACGCCGGTCTCGTGACCAGCCAGCAGAGTGGGCGTTTCATCTACTACGCCCCCGTAATCGAGGCCATGAACGACCTGATCGGCTATCTCACGGACCACTGCTGCAGTCAGTCCGACGGTACCTGTGGCGTCGACAAGTCTTCGTGTGAGCCGTCAGCTGCCAACGTCAAATCGCGGAGCAAAGTCCGAACAGCGTGACGGACAGGATTCGGCGACCACCGCCCGCAGCAGAGTTTGCGACGACAATCGATTGCCGGTTTCATGCGACATACGAATGCGTATATGGGCAATAGCATTCATCCAAGTCGAACTCACTCCCCAACCTACCTTTGTTCAAACCGTAAATCTCTCCTTTGGCCGTTTGCGGTCTTACGCGGAGGCACAGCGAGGAGCGATACCGTCGATCTACTTCGAACGATGTGCTTCCCCAGCGGGGATTACATCCAACTCTTGATGAATCAGCAACGAAGGCCGGTTAATTCGGGACAGTGGCGAGCGCGCATGAGCTGCGGCCAAGTTCTGTATGCTCGAAGCCACTAACATTTGGAAAGCTACATGCGTTCCTTGATGCCCTTGCTGATAAGCACCCAGTTGGTTGGATAAGCAGTGATGAAACCGGCCAGCATGGCCACCTGCATCATCAGCCAGAACGACCAGTGATCAGGCTTCATGGTCGACGCGTCGAACAGTACGAAGATGCTGATGGCCATCCAGCCGTACATGCCAATCTGCCAGGAAGTCAGCGACCAGAAATCGGTCTTGAACGCCTGCCACCAGATGGTGGGTTTCGGATCGTCGGACATCGCCACCTTCGCACCGAACTGAAAGATCACCCCGAAGATCAGCGCAAACACGTAATCCACGATCCAGTTGCCGAACACCTCGTGCCCAAGCACGACGAAGCCCAGGCCAAACACGAACATCCCAGCCTCCACCAGCATGTCCGCCAGCGAGCAGCCGGCGCCGCAGTGGGTCACGCCCAGCGCTACGCTTTGCCACATGGGGCGTTCGCTGTGCTGTTGAGAACCGCCCAGCGGTGCTCGGCCAAACCTTAGGTACATCGCCAAGGCAAAAACACCGCCCCACAGAAACGTCAGCGGCCATACCCACCGCATGACCTCCATCGACGGTGGGCGCCGATTGACATCGATCAAAGCCCACAGGGCCAATGCGACGGACAGTGTGATATTGGCGATGGCGATCGTTTTAAGCACCGGGTGGCTCCTTTACGTTGAATGCGGGGAGGTGAAGTACTGAGGCATGCCATGAAACATTGATTGCGATGCTCACGCCAGGATCGTGAGCATCGGTTTTAACCCGCCACTCCGCTGGCGACCAGGGTCATCCATACCACCATCGCCACCATCATCACGTTCTCGGTGCGACACAAACCCGAGCGTTACGTTCGAGTGCCGCCTACGCAGGCGCATTTTACTGTAGCTCGCGCTATTGCACGTAGACGGCGTAGTACACCGATACCGCTCCCATGCCGATGAAGAAAGCCACCGGCGCCGAGATCCAGGTCAAGGTGTCGGCGATCATGAGTATCCCTGCCAGCGCTTCGCCGAAGGCGTAAAGGTAGGCATACGGCATCCATCGCTGCGCCAGCAGGTCGTAACCGAGAAACATGGTGCTCCAGCGCAGCAACCATTGCTGGGTTCATCGACTATCCGCACTCGTTAGTACAGGGGCAAATCCACCACCGGGCGTCCGGAAATTGGTGGTCTGTCCTTGATATATCCGTGCTGCGAAAAGCAATACCTGGCCACGATAGGCGTAGCAGCGGATGTCGACTTTGAACGGCGTCGATTCCGATCCCGCAAGGCGCTCGCTCGGCGCCACGATTTTCTGGGCGACGTAACTGGCGCCAGCGATTTCCTCCCAAACACGCCGCGTGAGCTTGTCACCTCGGTAGGCGGCCTTGCTGCCGAAACCAGCCGCCGGTTTGAAGAAAAGATGGCGCCGTTCGGCCCACATCGCATCACGATTCTCGGCAGTCAGCAACTGTGTCGTCGGAACGCCATCGCACAAGATATCTACCGAGGCCTCACCGGCGCCAGCGGATTGCAGAAAGTCGCGATTACCCAGCAAACTCAGGTTGCGTTTGTCCGCATACAAAGCATGCGCCCGGGGATGCGGACTTACCACCACGGCACCAGACAGGTACGCGGACCGGATGTCTGCATGCGCGGGCTGCTCAAACGCGAAATCGGTCAGCCGGTTGTAGATCAGGTCAACGTTATCTTCGCCCAGACGAAGACGATTGTGCTTCAGGACCAACTCTTCAGGGCCACAAATCTCGGCGCGATAGCCATGCCGACGAAAGAGATCACGAAATAGCAGGAATTCCGGATAGAGGTACTGCTGCGTCGGCGACTCATCGACAATCGCCACGAATGCCAATGGCGCGGAGCCGCGCTGCAGGCGCCACTCCGCCAGCATGACATCGAGGACTTCTTGATCCACTCCCTTTGTTTCGGTGGGCGACTGGGTTACCTCGGGCATGCAGCGGCGTTGCGCCTCTCCCAGCAGGACATTGAGCAGTAGACCGCCCGGGTTGGTGTTGATTTCGATCAGCCGCGGCCCTTCCTTTCCCAGATGAAAGTCCAGCCCCAGCAAGCCACCGGGTGAGCCCGGATCGAAACGTGCGATGTCGAACGCCCAAGCCATCACGGCTGCTTGGTAGTCCGGCAAGCCAACCACCTGTTCGACTGCGGCGACCACGTTGGCCATCTGCTCAATGTGACGACGTGAAACATAGACCGGTAGCGCGGAGAACAGATGCGGATGGGAGACGGCCATTGATTCGGGCAGACCGTACTCGGCAAGCACTTTCTCAAGCTCAGTGTGGAGTGCCTTGTGATCCACCGTGAGGCAAAAGCACTCGCTATTGAGCGTCTCGATGGCTTGCGCCGATGCGCAGACGCCCAGACACGCCTTGGCCACATCGGGAAAGGGACGCCTGTTCATGCCGGAAACCTCGCGCTGGCGCCGTGGCGTTGGCTACGTTTGCCAGCACCAGCTGAATTGGGGCAAGCATTTTCGCGCAGGAAGATCCTTTCAGCGCAGTGCAGGGGACGCCTTTTCGATGCGTGATCGATTTCACTATGTGAGGCCAAAAGGGTCGATCTGCTTTTGCATCCCCATGGGCAGGGATCGATGGGTTGCTTGCTGGCATTCATGACTCGCACCAAGTGGGGTAGCGTGGGTGGCAGGATCTTCGCTCAGGCAAAGCTGCCAAACATTGCTGTCATCGCCAGACCCGCCGCCAACAGGACGAAAGAGAGCACCGTCATGGCCGCGAGATAGCCTGTGGAAACCTTGGGGGATGCGCCGTGCGCCGTCGATGCTTCGTTGGCATGTTGATTGGATGCGTGTCCGGCATGTACCGAGCCGAGTTCGTCTTCGCGCGGGCGTACCGTCATCATGCCGTGCTTGAGATGTCGGGACACCAGCCACCAGTTCATCGGATAGGCCACCACAAACCCCACCAGCAGCGCCATCGACATCACAAACCAGAATGCCGGCCCGGCAGGGTCGTGTGCCGCATGGACGTGTTTCATCGCCAGCAACATGGTCGGCACCATGCCAGCCATCAGCACGTTCATGGACAACAACTCGGGGAAGAACGTGTTGCGCAAGGCGGCGGTGTAGGAGCCGCCCGCCTCGCCCCGCATGAACAAGGCCTGGAATATGGTC